>NZ_CABSQF010000024.1:0-73771 GCF_902479695.1 uncultured Phyllobacterium sp.
ATCCATCGCGCTTGTATTTTCCACGGTTCGCTGTCGTCCACATCGCTGCCTTGCCCGAAAAGAATCATCTCAAAGCCAGGGAATCATAACCGACTCAGATTACGCAACTTCTTTCCGGACCGACACTCAGGTTACAAAGATTTATAGTGACGGCAATATAAATTCGAACTCAGAATCGTAAGATCAGTCTTCGTGAAGATCGAATCCACGAATGAAATGACGAAAAGAAACGAAGGTGGCAAACATTGGATAATGAGATTCTGGCGCGCCCCTATCCGTTAAGACGGAACTATAACCTGTTCGTACTACCGATTTTCTTCCTGACGATTTCCGGCCTACTTATTGCCGTCTCAAACGCTCTGTCTGTTAGTGTCGAACGTGCCTATAGTGCACAAACGGCTTCGCTCCATGCCGCGCTGTTCGCGCCGATCTTGGGGAAAGCCAGACACTCGGAGATCGGAAGTGGAGGAAAAGTCAGCGACGCTGACCAGACAAGACAGGCTATCGAAACGGAAGCGAAGGAGCTTGACTTGCTCTGCGCAGTTGCTTTTACCGAAGACGGCAAGGTACTGGCGGCAACCAACGACACATCGTGCATGGCCTCAACGATAAGTCGCATCCCCGAAATATCTGACGGACAGACAGTCTTTCTCGAAGAAGATGGGCCCCCTGTGCATTGGACCGTGCTCAGCAGGGCGCCAGGTATGACAGGGTCTATGTCGGTCTACATCGCCACTTCCGAAAAGGCATCCGCCCGCGAAAAACTTCTCGACAACGATACGATTATTTGGATCGTTATCCTTGGCGTGCCTCTAATAGGAGCACTTTGCCTCTCCACGTATTTCGTCTCACGGGCACAAAATGAAATCGACACACGCACAAACGCCCTGAATGAGGCGCGAAAGTCGCTCGCACATTTTGTTTCCGACAGCACTGAGAAGCGCGTTAGTTCCGGGCGCTCGAGCGCCGAGCGCCTGGCTGCGTCCATCCTGGTCCTCGATATCAGAGACTTCTCCAGTTTTGTCGAACAGGCGAGCGCCGAAGAAGCCGCTGCCCTTGTGTCTGAGGTTGCAAGCCACAGCTTCGCGGCCATCCTCGAACACGGCGGCGATATTGATCGCCTCGTGGGTGACGGGCTTGTCGCCTGGTTCGAAGGATCAGAAAGAAAGACAAACGCCCTCAGGGCGTCGGAGGCAATTCTGACAAGTGTCTCACGGGCGAATTTGCCCAGAGGGATCGGCATAGGACTGCACGACGGCACTGTGATAGAGGCCGTGATCGGAACCGAAATTCGCAAGGATGCAACGATCCTCGGTTCGCCCGTCAACGTTACCGCGCGACTGTGTGCTGCGGCACTACCAGGTGAAATCGTGGCCTCCAGTGAATTTTTCGAGGTGGCGGCAGGGCACGAGTTCAACGTTTCGGCTAGAGGCTCACTTCTGCTGAAGGGTATCGCCAATCCTATCGAGACGATTCGGCTTTCGCTGATGAACCGACGCGTGCTTGTCTAACCCGGCAGTGGCTCAAGTTCGGTTCCGTCATCTTCAACGCCCAGTTTTTCCCGCAGTTCAGGCGTTTCATTCGGGCCTATTTGCTCCTCGCTATTCGAGTCGCTGACGAATGTTAGGGGGAGCATCGCATGCTTGCCTTGTCAACGGCGACCGTATTGACCACCAACGTCCTCAGACGCTCGCAATCGCCTGTTCAAGCAAAGACCGCACGTGCGCCGCGACCGTCTTCAGTTGCTGGTTTTCGATAGCCTGCATCGAGGCCACGGGGTCGATGGCGCTGACCATGATGGCGCCCCCCTCCAGCGATCGTACGATCACGTTGCAAGGCAGCATCGCGCCGACCTTCGGCTCGATCTTCATCGCCTCGAGGGCCATCTTCGGGTTGCACGCACCCAGGATGAGATAGTCCGGTATATCGACGTCGAGTTTCTTATTCATGGTCGCTCGTACGTCGATTTCAGTGAGGACACCGAACCCGTTGCTCGCGAGAGCCGCCTTCGTGGCTGCGACCACCTGATCAAATGGTATTCCGTTGGTCGTCTTATCGAGAGTGTAGGTCATGTTCTTCCTCCATATAAATCGGCTCCTGCCGATTAATCCGCCGGTGTGAGGACCACACAGTAACACTTGATCAATATTCCGCACACCTAGACGGCTGTTCCCACCAAGGCGCCTATGCCTGCTGTCAGCGCCATCGCAAAGGCGCCCCAGAAGGTTACGCGTACCGTGGCCCTCAGCACATTTGCACCGCCTGCCTTGGCACCAATCGCGCCGAGCAGGGCGAGGAACATAAGCGAGGCTACAGAGACCAGCATCACCAGTTGGTTCGGTGGCGCCACCCATACCATTGCGAGTGGCATTATCGCGCCAACCGCGAACGTCAGAGCCGACGTCAGCGCGGCAACGATCGGTCGGGCGGTAGTGATTTCGGAGATGCCAAGTTCTTCGCGGGCATGCGCCTCAAGCGCATCCTTCTGCATTAGTTGCACTGCTACCTGTCGGGCCAGATCAATCTCGACGCCGCGCCTGGTGTAAAGCTGTGCGAGTTCCTCGCGCTCAAGATCGGGCTGGCCGTCAAGCTCAAGCCGTTCGCGGGCGAGATCAGCCTGTTCGGTATCCGCCTGCGAGCTGACCGAGACATATTCTCCAGCCGCCATCGACATCGCACCAGCCACGAGGCCGGCGACGCCGGCGATCAAGATCTCCGAGCTGCCCGCCGCGGAGGCTGCAACGCCGACGATTAAGCTCGCAGTGGATACGATACCGTCATTTGCACCGAGAACGGCGGCTCGCAGCCACCCGATCCGGGAAACGAGATGCGTTTCGCGATGAAGGCCCCTCATGACTTCCTCCAGATTACACCATCTAAGCGGGCTGCAAGAGGGACGGTGTTGGAGATTGTGCCGTATTTGCGGACATTCTTGTGTAAAAGTTCAAGCCGTTGGTCAGTCTCATCGGTATCGACCACGAGTTGGTACTTGACCGAAACGATAAGCGGCGGATCATCCTGTCGAACGGCGTGAAGGACCACCTCGACACCATCAATAGAGAAAGCGAGGGGAGGAATGACGCGCTCAATGCCCTTGATCATACAGGCAGCGATGGACGCGAGCAGAAGTTCGGCCGGATTGAAGGCATCGGCAGCGCCGGACAGTCCCGTGGCAAGCCTGACCTCGGCAGTCTCGGTGCGTGCCACACTCTCCCTAGGATCTATCCGTTGAGCCGAGACCTTGTATCCGAGCATCACTCGTCCTCCATGGCGCAGCCATGTTTAGGAGACCACAAGCCCCACACTATGCTTTGATCACAAACAAAAATTGATCGACATCAATCGAAAAGATCAATGATGGACGTCCGCGTTCGGCTGGTTTGCGCAATAACCGGCCTTTGTTAGTTGTAAAATTCTACAAGCAAGCGGATGCGGTCGCAGCGCCGTCCTCGCCATCCTTTAATCGCTTCATGCGGCGTTTCAATTCAGTCGACAAATTTGTCCGGTGATAGGGCGACATTTTGCGCCACGCCTTGATTTCATCCGCCGTCCGGCCGCAGCCCAAGCACCATTTATTGCGCGGATCGAAGCGGCACAGATCGGTGCAAGGCGACTTATTATTCATCATGAACCTTATTTGAGATAAGCGCGAATGACATCGATCAGTTCGGCCGCGCCTTCTTCACGCTCTTTCTGACTCAGACTTTCGGCGGCCAAGTGCATGCGGATATGATCTTCGATGACTTCGCCCATTAGACCGTTGATGGCACCACGCGCACCCGCGATCGTTTGCATGACTTCGACGCAACCCTTTTCCTCCTCAAGCATCCGCTCGACACCTTCCATCTGCCCGCGAATACGACGTACGCGGTTGATCAGCTTTTGCTTTTCGCGGATGGTATGGCTCATAGGAATGCTCCTTCGGTATAGACGTTTTTGTCAAGCCGCGCGGGTTTCGACCTCCACCGTCACATGCGACAGATCGTGAATGGCCGCAAGCTTTGCGCGGTAGTAGGACGGCGCATGCGGATCATTGACGACGATAGAAACGATGGCTCCGTGGTGGCCGGGCCCGAGTTGCCAGATGTGGAGATCGACGATTTCCGCGCCTTCCTTGACGAGGATTTCCTGTATTTCCTCGGGGAGGTCTTCGCCTTCAGGAACGTAGTCGAGCAGGACGCCGCCCGTATCTCGGATTAATCCCCAGGACCAGCGAGCGATCACAATAGCGCCGACGATACCAATAGCTGGATCAAGCCAGAGCCAGTCATAGAGGCTTCCGAGAACCAGCGCGCCGATCGCCAGAACGGAGGTCAGCGCATCAGCCAGTACGTGGATGTAGGCGGCGCGAAGGTTCTGATCCTGGCCTGCATTGTGCCCGTGTCCGTGAGCATGGCCATGATCGTTTCCGTGATGGTGATCATCCTTGAGGAGCCATGCGCAGACAAGGTTTACGATCAATCCGACCACCGCCACGATGATGGCTTCCCTGAAATTGATCGCTACAGGCGACTGGAAGCGCAGAAAACTTTCCCAGCCGATAAGCACCGCGATTAGCGCCAGGATCACGGCGCTGGCGAATCCTGCAAGGTCGCCGAGCTTGCCAGTGCCGAATGAGAAGCGGCGGTTGCTGGCGTGCTTGCGAGCATAGAGATAGGCCAATGCCGCGATGAGCATGGCCGCAGCGTGCGTGGACATATGCCAGCCATCTGCCGTCAAAGCCATAGACCCGAACATGTTTCCGGCGACGATCTCCACCACCATCATGGTGGCGGTGATACCAATCACTAGCCACGTGCGGCGTTCGTTCCGCAGGTGGTTGTCGCCAAGGAAGAAATGTTCATGGGCGGCGTTGAGCGCACGACCATGGCTGTGATCGTGCGGATGGGGATGGTCGTGCGCATGCCCTTGAGATGAACTCATAGCCTAAACTCCATTTCATATATTATAGGGGGGTATACTATTTGTAAGACGAATACAAACGTTCTGAAATCGGCGGAGTGTTTGTTCTTACAAAGTAGATGACGTCATCAATGACTGCATGGGCGGAATCCAGACACCGCCGATTCGGCGTTGGGAAGACGCTTGACGCCAACACGCAATTTAGAGAACCGCCGGCAAAAATCCGGAAACCGCGACCGATAGCATCCAGCGCGCGAGTCCGCACTTAAACCATTGATCGCCACACTGCCGCCTTGGGCCGTTAGATTTAAACGCCTTGAAGGGATACGAACCATCGCCCCTATTATCACCAGAGCCTACCGACCATCTCGTCCAAACACTTGGACAAGTCTCGCACCAAATCGGAAGGAGTGCGGGCCTATTGTGGCCGGCCGCCAATTAATCAAAGGAATCCTACACCTGTGCGACGATCTCTGTCTTCAGAATCGTCTCGACCGCCGCATAAAGATCAACCGCGGCACCAGGCGCGCGAATGGTCACGATCAGCGAATAGCGCGCCTTCTCGTTGTATCGGTCCAGATACGGCTTTTCCTTCCACCAACCGCCAACTGGATAAATACCGATGGCGTCACGCTCGGCAAGATCAGCCGCCGTTCCCCGCCAGAAATCCGAATGCAGCGATCCGCTGTCGCGGAATGTACCCAATAACCAGCTTTCGCCGACGTTGACGGGTGTACCTTCTTCCTCGTTTCGGGCAGCCTGGTTGATGCGGGCACGGAACTCGTCGACGGATTCCGTGGCTGTTTTCATCTGGAAGCGCAATCCGTGAGAAGCGTATCTGTGACGCCTAGTCCAGCCTCGCTCGCCGGGGTTCGGCTCGATGAAATAGGACAGCGTGACCCGGACCTCGACAGGCTCAGCGCCCAAGGCCAGCAGATTGTCCTTCGGCCAAGGAAGCAGATGAAGCTTCATATCTCTCATTTTGACTGATCCGCTCCCTTCTCGCTGGAAGGGTCGAATGTCGTCCTCGATCATCAAAGTCAGATCGTTATTGGCGGAAAGCAGCGCTCTGCCGAGATTTGGCACGCCGTAACCGTAGCGGCGCAAAATCGATTGCAATTGCGTTTTGTTGCCGTGGCAGGCCGTGACGCGGGCGGCCATCGCAGGTGTCCATTCGGCAGAATGAACCAATAAAGCACGGACAGTCTCGGGCCAGAGCCCCGGCCGGCTGACCATGATCTCTGCCGCGAGCTTGGCAGCTTGCGCGGTTGCGGAACTGGTGTCGCCAATCGTAGAGAAGTAGCGGTTTTCGGGCCGGAAGTGCGTCGTCAGAATGCGCAGGTCATCAATCGGCTCACCAGGATTGACGCCGTCATGCGCCAGGTTCCCGCCCTCCATGACGATGTCCGGCTTGACCGGCCACTGACGATCCCAGGTGACGGAGGTCCTGCTCGCCGGAGACAGTTCTCCAGCGGGCGCGATCGGGGCGTAGCCGGCAAAAGGCGCATCGATAACGTCAACTTTGTTGGTGAAAGCCCCGACGGTGATTGCGTTCCAAGCTTGCGCTGGATCATCTAGCGGTTCGATATCGTTGCGAACCAGGTGATCCGCAGGGCTTAAGTCAACCCGTATGTTTCCAGCAGCTATCAGGATCAACCGCTGCGCATCCGTCTCGAAGCAGAGTTGGTCGATCGAAGCAGACCAGGATGAGGCTCGCCCCCGCGAAGGAGCCGTGCTTGTTATAGCAGTCGCTACGACCCGACTTCTGTGCGGCGCCTGAATCTCGGCTCGAGCAATCGCCTCACCGGTAATCGCGCCGTAGAGATCAGGTCGGTTTTCATCCGCGTCGCCAGGTGGCAGAATTCTAACACTTTCCAGCCGATATTGCAGTTCGACAGCGTCCTCAGAAGCAAGCGGATCAATCAGATCGTTATAAAGTGCTACTCCGGCCATTCGCGTGCCGTGACCCTGCCAAGCTGGCGTGTCGTCGGCGCCCCAAGCCGGATTGATCGTATGCCAATCATCGATCGACAACACCGGCTCGATCAAAGGATGAGTGCGGCGGACCCCGCTGTCCAAAAGGCATATAGCAACGTCACCGGCAGTCTGCGAGACCTGAACGCGACCAGCGAGATCGTCTGTCCAAGCTCTTTGTTCTGCACCTCCAAGACCTGTGAAAAACGCTGGCGTATCTTTTGCCCGGCGCAACTCAGCGATGGTATCGCTGCGAGCAACGACGCGATCCATGGTCACGGTGCTTGCCAACGCCAAGACGACTTCGCGCTCGGGGAACCGGATGGCGTGCTGGCGCAGCTCTATTTCCAAAGCGGCCGCTATGGCTTCAAACTTCTCACGCCTGCCTTCGCGCAACCAGATTTCCCACCACACCGCGAGTTGCTGGTCGGGTGGAAACAGCGCTGCGTCATCCGTGAAGAGAGAACGCGCGGATGCCAGCTGTGCGGTTTCGATCCTTGAAATTAGAGGCTCATTTCGAGGACGCCCTTTGTCGGTGTCCGTCGATCGATACTGCTCAATCTTGTTTAGGAAGTAGTTTTTTGCACGCTCGGGCACAAATACCGAGGCCTTGACGATACCGCCGTCGCCTTCCGGCTCGCGGACTGCGACAACCTCCATTTTTTGTTGTCTGTTCGCGAGCTGGTCGATTGCGGCCCCCTCGGAGGCAGGAAGATCGAACTCGAGATAGAAACCGCGCGTCTCAAAGGCTGTTACCCCGGTTTCGGCAAGCTGCTGCTCTGCCGCCGCGACAGCTCCTCCGACTGCCAACGCCAGCGCCTGGGCATGAGCCTGCCTATTGCGTTGAGGTAGCGCCGGTGGGTCAATTTTCCGGTTTGGGCGCCGGTATGGCTCTGCCGCGCCGTTATCTCTCAGCAGGAAATGCGGGCGATCGCGTGGTCCGGTTGCCATTATGGCCTGTTGCTCGCATCCATAGCTTGGGCAGCCAAGCGGCGCTCGGCAAGCGCGTCAAATATGCTTGCAGCAGTGACCGTGCCCGAATTATCCAGAATGACGGACTTGGCGGCGTCGTCAGCCACACGAGTAATATCTGCCGGCGAAAGGCCGTGTGCCGCGTTCGCGACATCTACCCACGACAGTTCGGGTGTTGCGAAGCGATCAAGCCTGTTACGAAGGATCGCTTCGATGAGTGACACATCCGGAAGCGTGTATTCGATAACGTCGTCGAAACGACGCAAAAGCGCCCGGTCCAGTAGTTCGGGATGGTTCGTCGCAGCGACGATTAAGGCCTGGCTTTCATCCTGTTCTACGAATTGAAGGAAGGAATTGAGCACACGCCGGATTTCTCCGACGTCCTGCCGGTCTCCCCTCTTCGCTCCGATCGCATCAAACTCATCAAAGAGATACACGCCGCGGGTCGCGGTCATGGCATCGAAAACCAAGCGCAACTTCGACGCGGTCTCGCCCATAAACTTTGTGATGAGGCCGTCCAAGAGAATGGTGAACAAGGGAAGATGCAGTTCTCCCGCCAAGGCGCTCGCCGTCATCGTCTTGCCGGCGCCCGGCGGACCGACGAGCAAGATCTTGCGGCGCGGCTGAAGTCCGTGGCTTTGGAGGCTCGCCTGCTGCCGCTGCTCGGCTAAAATACGATCGAGACGTTGGCGAAGGGGTTGTGCCAGAACCATGTCTGTTAGGCGGATGTCGGGGTAACGGGCACTCAGCAGACCGGCGAGTTCACCCTTCGGCTGCACAAGTACGATCGCCCCGCCCGCCCGGCGCATGCTCGGCTGGCGCGTCTTTGCTGTATCAACGAGATCTTTAACCTCCTGCGCCAGCTTACCATGCCCCTGCCGCGCCTCATGGGCGGCCAACTGGAGAGCCGTCGACAGGAAACGGTCCTCATCGCCGGCGATGTGGCTTTTCAGAAGAGTCACAATGTGGCGAGCGGTGGTCATCGTAATCTGCCGTTTCGTTCTGCTTTTGGACTATCAGCTGCAGCGCAATTTGCAACGCAATTCCCCCAAGGTTAACAACCAATCCCTTACTATACCGTTCCGCGGAACTAAGTGACGGTCTAGCGGCCCCGCCCCGAAGTTAGCATAACCTTTTTATGTCTGCCGGTCAGAACTCATAAAATCCCCCACGCCCGAAACCTTCCCCTGCCCGTCATCTCGCGAAGACCGAGCTCCTGCACGATGCGCCTCGCTCCTTGAGGCGTGACCTCAAGCGTCTTCGCCACCATCCCGGCCGAGATCAACGGCCGCGCCATGACCAACTCGACCAGCTCCGGCAGCCTGGACGACGTTCGCCGTCCCTCCAGCTTGCGCATCATCATCTGCCGCGCCAGCACCAACCGGTCATGCTCCTTGAGCCCCGTCTCGGCGGAGATTGTCAGCGCCCTTGCTATCGCCAGCAACCGCGTCTCACGGTCACGATGCCGGCGCCGCTCGACCGGAATGGCCTTGAGCCCGAGATTGATCGCTGCGTGATGACCGCCAGTGGTAACGCCGCCCTCGCGCAGGACCGAGGCGGCGAGCAAACGCCCGAGCCAAGGCGCATGCTGGAGGACAGCGATCTGGTTCCAGGCATCCAGCGCCACGATTGCCTGCAGGACCGGCGGCAAGTCCTGGGCACGCGCGAGCACGGCCCGCCACTCCTCCAGCCGCTCGTCCTCATCCCAGTCGAGGTCATAAACGAACGGATCCTTTTCCGGAGCGTTTTTGGCGCTCCCCGGCTTCTTCGCCTCTTCGATCGCGACCCCGGATCGGGCGAGTACTGCATCGATCGCTGCAAACGCATCACCCAGACCATCAATCTCGGGATCTTCCGCATCCCCTATCTCGGCCGGAGCGTCGCTCACCTCAACACTGCCATCCCGCACCCCCTCCCTGTCTCCACCCAATGATGCTCCGGCCCACGACCGGCCGCGGAGGGAGGCGAGGCCTTGATCAGAGAGGGCCCAGGCGGGGGGATGGGCGGCGATGCGACGGCGAGTTTTCAGGATGTCGCGGGCAATGGTGAGTTCATGGGTGGGAGCACGGATATCCCGGAGCGCGTCATGCAGGACGAGGTCTTCGAGATGAACGAGTTCACCGTCGACCCAGAGCGAGGCATGCGCGTCGAGGAAATGCGACCGCTCGAGAAAGCCCTCGCCGACGGGGGAGCGGGCAATGCGCTCGTCGAGACGGGCAAGAGCAACAGCGGCCTCGGAGATCGGCCGCAGCAGGCTGTGGATGGGCAATTTGGCGAGATCGTAAGACATTGAATTTATGGTAAATGATTTGTTAAGCGAAAGCTATATCCGCAATAGCGTTCTGTACTCCTCACAGCTATGCCGATGGTCTATGACCTCCGATAAGTAACCCTTATCGATGATAGATTGATCTGACGCCGCAAATCACCAAAAGTGGCCTCCGTCACGGGCCTGAAACACGCCAGAACCGCCCGTTTTTGGAGCCAAAATGCCGCCTGTGCAAAAATCCGCCATCGAACGCCGCACCGAGGAACTCGACACGATTGCAGCCGTCCTGCCGATCGAGCGCCGCGACGAGCTCGCCGAGCTGTTGAGCGATCAGGATGTCGAGACGCTGCGCCATCTCGTCAACCAGGGCATGGGCGACAATACCCTTCGGGCACTGACGTCTGATCTGGCTTATCTCCAAGCCTGGGCGCTGACGGCGACGGGAAAATCGCTGCCCTGGCCGGCGCCCGAAGCCCTCCTCCTGAAATTCGTTGCCCATCACCTGTGGGATCCGCAACGGCGCGAAACCGATCCCGATCACGGCATGCCGGCCGACATCGACGAGGCGTCACGACACGAAAGTGTTGGATCTGTCCGACTTTTGAGAACGTATGGTGATCACGCTGCGAGGATAGATGTTTCGCGCCGCAATGGCCTGAGATCAACGCCGTCTGTTGGGGTCCAGATGTAATCGCCGGTGAGACTGATGTGCTGCCAGCCGAGTGGGGTAATGTGTTTGATGATGTCAAGCGGCGTGGGAATGCCCTCGCGGTTGAGCTCGGCGAACGCCGGTTCGAGATAGAGTGTGTTCCAGTAGACGATGGCGTTGATTAGCAGGTTCAGTCCAGATGCTCGGTAGAACTGGCTCTCGAAAGTCCGGTCGCGCAATTCTCCGAGGCGATTGAAGAACAGTGCGCGGGCCAAGGTGTTCTGGGATTCGCTCTTGTTGAGGCCGGCCGTCGCGTTCCTGCGCATTTCGGGGTTCTGCCACCACTGGGGCAGAAAGATGGACCGATTGATGCGACCGAGATCGCGTAGCGCCAACGCCAGTCCGTTCTGGCGTGGGAATGCGGACAGCTTTGCCAACAGGGTCGAAGGCCGAACCTGCCCGGAACGGATCGTCGTGACCAGCCGCAGGATGTCGTTCCAGTTTGCCTTGATCCGCTCGACGTTGATGTGCTCGCCAACGAGCGGCGCCAGGTTTTCGGGAGGCGCGTCGCCCGGGAAGAGATAGAGCTTGCGATCCTTGAGACCGCGCAGCCGAGGCACAATCTGGAAACCAACGAGATGGCAAAGGGCGAAGCTCATATCGCTTACCCCGCCGGTATCGACATAGTGGGTTTCGATGGCGAGATCGCTGCCATGATAGAGCAGTCCATCGAGGACATAGATGGCTTCGCTCGCATTGGCATTCATGGCGATGATGTAGAAAGCGCCGTACTGGTCAGAGGTGAACCGGTAGAATTTGGCGCCGGGGTTGGGACCATAGCGGCCGTTGAGGTCGCCGATCGCCTCGGCGTGTCCGCCCGCCGGAAAATACTGGCCATCGGAGGATGACGTTGTTCCATCGCCCCACAAGCTTGCCAGAGGCAATTGCCTCTGGGCGTTGACGAGAATGGCGTGCGCGGCCGTGTAACCTTCCTCGCGAATATGCCAGTCGTGCGCCCAGGCGAGTTGGCGCATCGTAATGCCGGGGGAAACGTCCGCCATTCTCGTGAGACCGAGATTGATGCCGTCCGCCAGGATGGCGGTGAGGAGCGCAAGCTTGTTGTCGGCCGTCCGACCGCTGCGCAAATGGGTAAAGGCGTTCGAAAATTCCGTTCGGGCGTCAACCTCGAGCAAAAGGTCAGTGATGCGGATCGCAGGCAGACGGCTTTCCACCTTTAGCTTCAGCGACTTGGCGATATCCGGAAACATAGCCTTGTGCGGCGTGACGCTAAACCCCGCCCCGGTCAGTTCTACATCGTCGAGCTCGCCGGCTGCGGCCAGACGCGAGAGGTCAGCCAGTCCATCGTTCAGCAGCTGGCGCTGTTGGCGAAGATAAGTCTCGACATCGGTATCAACGGCGATTGGAAGCGCTCCTTCCTCACGCATCAGCTCGAATGTCGGCGTGGGAATGAGAAAGCTTTCGAAAGACTGGAAGCGTTTGGCTCCTTCCACCCAGATATCGCCCGCATCGAGCCGGCGCTTCAATTCGCTGAAAAGGCAAAGCTCATAAGCCCTGCGATCAATCTTTCCATCTTTGAGTATGAGAGGCATCCAGCCCTTCGGCGCAAAGGAGATCGGTGCCTTGTCGGGTATGGTCCTTTTGCCCGTACGATATAGACCCGCGACCACGGATAGCGCCCGCAAGAGGTTCGCCGCCACTGCGTGACCGCGGAACACGAGAGTGGAGAGAAACTGTGGCGCCAGTTTCCTGATCGTCGGATAGCGCTGGAGCATTTCGATTTTACCGTCGATAACATCCGGCGCGATCAGCGTATCAACCGCCTGGACACTGGTTGCAAAAGCTGGCCATTGGATGACCAGATCAAGCGCTTTGGCCATGTCCTCACCCTTCTCTCTGGCCTTGATGATCGCATGGCAGACTTTTGAAACGTCCTTCAACGGCGTCTGCACTTCCCGAACGGATCGGGTGACGCGAGCAGCCGCCTGGTTATTGGCTCGCCGCGTCAGGATGCCCATGAGTTTCTTGAACATGTCGATCGCGCAATCGGTGAGATGGCGGGAAAGGTGGAGCACTGTTGCAGCCAGGACAGCATGTCGGCGTTCGGTGTTAAGGTCGCGCAGATGCTGCGCGCTCATTCGCGTCCCCTCTGCAGCAAATTCGTCAAAGACCTTGGCCGGAATTCGATCCATCAACGTCGTCGGCAGGTTCAGAGACCGGAGAAAACGAATGCGCTCGGCAATTCTGTCGAGGTTGACGGCGGCTGGCGACAATGCCGGCGTTCTCGCCCAGGCAAGAATGGTCACGCTTGTCCCCTCACGCGGATCGAGAAGCTTGTCCAGATCGAGCTTTTGGCCTTCTGAGATCCCGCCGGCCAAGGCCCGATGAGCAATACGAATGCCGCGCCTGATTGCCACATGAATGATGGCTTCGAGCGCTGGCCGCGCTGGCAAAAGAATTCTCCTGCGTCGCAGTTCTTCCACGACCATATCCGCCAATACATCGGCCTGGCGCAGGGTTTGCGCGGCAGGTGTCAGCCAGCCTGTGAGTGCCCGCACGTCCGAAGGCACAAACGGACGCATCTGCATTCTGTAGAAAAGCAGGGCCAGATGCTCGCGCCGCGTCTGTGGGCGCTCGAAATAACGTTCGATCTCATGGTGATCGACGCCGATCTGCCGCGCCAGAAATCGTAAGACGCCAGCCGGCAGGACCTCGCCATCCGCAAGCGGTCGGCCAGGGTATCGTAGCGTGGCCAGAACACAGGCGAGGCCCAGTCTGTTCGCGGCCTTGTTCTGTCGCATGATCAGGTCGAGATCCGATCGATCCAGCGTATAATGTTTGGCGATCTCCCTTTCGTTATCCGGGATGATCGTCGCCTGTTGCCACCATGCCTCGCTCAGTAATGCTCTTCGCGCCATTCACTGATCTTCCCGTTTCGCCGCGGAGAGTGCAGCGAAACGGAAAATGCGTGTCCGACAAACGAACGTTTCGCGGCATCCACAGTTCTTGTCCGCAAACCTTGTCATGAAACGGCAAATCGGACAATGTCCGAATTCAACGGAAAAACGGACAAACCACGTCTCATGACCTCTATCGGCTATGCAAGGGTCTCCACCGGCGAGCAGGACACCGCCCTGCAACTCGACGCTTTGCGCAAAGCAGGTTGTGAAAGGCTGTTCGAGGATAAGGCATCCGGCGTGAAGACTGACCGCCCCGGATTGGCTGAGGCGATCCGCTACGTTCGCGACGGCGACACGCTCACAGTCTGGAAGCTCGACCGCCTCGGCCGGTCGATGAAGCACCTCATCGAGATCATCACCGAACTGGAGGCCAAAGGCGTCGGCTTCCGATCCATCACCGAAAACATCGACACCACGACATCCGGCGGTCGCCTGGTCTTCCACCTGTTCGGCGCGCTGGCACAGTTCGAGCGCGATCTGATCCGGGAACGAACACGTGCCGGTCTGCAAGCCGCAGAGGAACGCGGCCGACGCGGTGGCCGACAAGTCGTCGTAACCCCGGACAAACTTGCCAAAGCCCGCCAGCATCTGGCGGCCGGTTTGAACGTCCGGGAAGCCGCGGCCCGCGTGAAAATAGGGAAAACCGCCCTCTACGAAGCTCTCAAGGCCGAAAAAGCAACGACAACCACGGTCAAACCAACCTGAGTTCCGGATACGTTCTTAAAAGTCGGACAGATTCGCCACTTTCGTGTCGTGACGCCTCTTTGGAGGGATTAGCTCCCGCCTCCGAGAGCAACGGACTGCACCCAACCGACGAAGATGCCGACAATGCCGATCACGCCAGCGATACACGCTGCCATGAACGATCCGCCAGCACTGTGACGGCTCTGCTCGTTGTTGACGGCATCCCACCACTTGTAGAGCGAATAGAGCGCAAACATGATGGAGAGCGCACTGCCAGCGTACAGGAACGTCGAGCCAACATTGTTCAAGCCCGATTGGGCATCGTCCGGGTTCAGACGAGAACTGGCTGCGGCCGACTGCGCCTGTTTCTGGAAATCGAGCGGCGCTTTGGGGTCTGCCCCCTGTGCGAACGCCCATGTCGTCAACGCAAAGTAGGATACACTCGCAGTAGCAAGTGCCCCATAATATTTGTCCTTCACAGCCGTCATGGCCGAACTGACTCCGCTCATTCCCATCTCCTTTTCATCCCTGTTTCGGGGGCGAACAATCGATTTCGGTAATACTACAACCCACTGGCATTCACAACATATCAGATAACGTTTTCGTTGTGAAATGCAAAGCTGACATTCTTATTCCGCTGCTTGCTGGTACGAGTATTGTGCATCGTACTGCATGACCTCATCCGCCAGCACCTTTGCGAGTGAACCATTGTTCCGCTTTTTCGAACGTGCGATCTCATTCCATCGCGAAATTGCGGTTCCCTCTGGAAAGCGCCGGGCGAGGATATCGAGTGCCCGATCCAGCGGGACACGACGATAGATTTCATCACGAACGGCTCGATCCTCCGCTTTCGTGGAAAGTGCCCAAAGCATCCGCACTCCGAGAGCATTCTTGAAGATCACCCAACGCTTCTCGTCGTTTCGCAGCTTATACATCACCAGCACGTTCGCGCCCTTCGAAGGGTCCGAAGGATCAGGACCGTTCACATATGTCGTCAACGCCTTATCGATGGCTTCTGTACCGCCAAGCTCTTCAATGATCTTTCTGCGGGCTTCCTGCGAATCCGAGTTCAAAATCATGATTGTGGTGGCCTGCGACGTGAGGCCACGGAAATCGCCTAGCTCCTGACTGACCAAGCAAACTTCAAGATTCCACTTACGACCTGTACGGCAATCATGCCAGACCACCTCGTTAATGGTGTCGATAGTGCCGGTTAGATGGTATTCGTCCATCATCAGGCGCTTCGGGGTCTCGGCGATTGTCTGGAACTGCCGTGTCCAATAATCCTCATAGAGCGTCCGAATGGCCTCATCTTGTGGGAAGGTCATGGCGCGGATGTCATCTTTGTCGCCAGCGATCTTTGCCATGAACAACTGTCGCGTCATGAGGAACATCAGGGTGTTTTTCCGGCTCAACTCATCATTGAGCGAGCCGACCGTCAGAAGGTCTTGAAGATCGACGGCCATGACTCGAGCAGCGCCGGTTTCCATCGTGGTATGGCTGGCGAACATCGGATAGGCGGCTTCCAGCGCTTCCAGATAGCGTTGCAGCTTTTCGAGCATCGCATCGCCGAAGTCTTTCTTCATTTGCGGCTCTGCAATGATGGTCGCAATATCCTTGAAGCGGGGCGCTGCGTAGCGTTGCGCCCTCGAAGCCATCTCAGGCATTCCACGCCGCATAAACTCGTCCACGAGCGTCCAGTAGCGCGTTTTGTCGCTCAAAACGATACCAGCGGCAGTGGCGGCATCATTCAGAACCGGATCAAGGTTCGCCTGCCAACGGTTAGGACGTGAATCGATGCTGAGATCGCTCTTCACCTCGTAAACGCGGGAAATAATGCGCGTCATCAGCTCGGGAAGCAGATCCTCCTTCATCGGGATCGCTGTCAAAAGGAAGTTCTTCAGGTAAACCCTCTCGCGGTCGAGGGGGCTACGTGACCCAAGCGAAATGTCGAAGGGATTAACCGCCCACTCGGCCGTGTTTTTCGGCCGAACATACAAAACCTCATTCTGCCGCTCAGGCGGAAGCAGCTCCTTCAGCAAGTTCATGCAGCCGCTCGATGACACACCCACGTCTGCGATCATCATGAAAGGCAATTCACTGCCTGACCTATAGGCCATCAGATCAAAATTCATCCGGTTGAAAAGGACCGACTTACCCGAACCTGTACCGGCGCTGCCAAGCGTGAGCCATGCTGGCTGCTCAGGGGCGAAAGCCCTGTGAGGCAGAAGGGACCCATCCAAGCCCGTGAAAAGGCTATCCCCGGCTTGGAAAACCGGCGCTGTGCGGTGCAGAGGCATGATGACCGACAAGTCGGAAACCGGCGCAAGCACTCCGCGCCATCCTTTCGATGTGGCATTCATACCGGCGACAGTCTCGGCGAGCACCCGCACCGGATTTGCGGGACTGTCCGAAACCGAACAATCTCCCCAAGACTGGATATCCACCAGAAGACGCGAGGCGCGCGTGGGAAGCAGCTCTTGCCGCTCATGCGGCTCGATCCATGTCGCAGCTTCCAGATTGGCCTTCACAACGGCTTCTGTATCCGAACCTAGCGCCTGCGTTACGAGCTGAAGATTCTGGCCGAGAAGTTTTGTCGTGGAATTGAAGATGCCCAAGAGCTGCGCAGCAACCTGCCGCAGCCCGATAGAGCGCCGATCCGCGTGATTAAGCGATTCCAGATGCAGAGTGACCCGGTACGGCATTTTTTCCGACCGCAGGCGCGAAACAAGTATGTTGAACGGCCGGAGATTCTTCGGGAAGCGATGAACCTGACAAACCGAAAAGGTGCGCGGCCCCCACTTAATTTGACGCATATCTTGGGAAACGACAGGAGCTGACGAGAGAATCTGCTTTGCCAGCGGCTGCGCGAAGAAGTCTGACACATCGCTATCAAACGTTTTTTTGATCGGCGGATATTTCACAGCGCCGGGTTCGTGAGGCAACCAGTCATCTGGCGTCTCATGATAAAAGATGCCCTGCCTGATTGCCGCTATGTCCGGTCGCGATCCATCTTCCTTCGGTCGCATGATCTCGGCCATGACGCCACACCGTCTTAAGGCCGAAAGGACGCTCTGGACATAGGCCATGTGCGGGCCTTCCAGCCCTTTTAGCTCAATGAAGGGGTCCATTGCCGACCGCATCGCCGGCAGCTCGCTACGGGCCTCATCGTTGGCCTTTTTTTGCATCATCATTTCACGCTGCGGCCCTGCTACCGGCCGTGACGTGAGGGCCATTATAACCCGCTCATTGACCGCCCTTTTCAGGATAACATCGCGCGTTTCCCGCAGGATCGTATCGATCCGCAACTGTTTCAGCTCGGCATTATGTCGGGCGCGGTCAAGATGCTCATCAACCACCTTCTCGGCATTGTAGGAGCATTCATATGAAATCGACATGTTATGGCCGGGCGTCTTCATTACCTGCGCCAACTCGGCCGAAAAAATGTCGACCATACGATCCGCAAATTCGACTTCCGATGTGATCGAGCGAATCCCCTTGATCTCGATCAGAGTGATGTCGGAGCCATCATGTGCAAATATGACGGGACGCGGGGTGTCTGGATCGAAGCCGCTCAAATCACAAAACTGGTCAGCATTCCGGTTGAACATGCTCATGTGCGGTCCCTCGGGGTAAAGCGATACAGGAAGCCGCCTAAATCGGCGTCATCAGGTAAATTCTCAAAATCTGTGTTGAACGTGCTGGAAGCGAAACCTTCGGCGATCCGAACTCGATGTTCCAAAGATTCATCAATCGCACTGAGAGCATTAGGAAACTGGTTGCTTGCCGCCAGCCCGCGCACCCGGTCTATCAGTGCTGTCATAGCCTCACTGCCCTGCAACTCGGGCAGAAAGGCAATCTTGGACGGCTCTTTGTTCGTCGCCATGGTCCGTTACTCCATCGATGGCGTTGGCCTCTGGCCAAACGACTGGCGAACCGAATTCTGCTGTCCGAAATCGACCTGGCTACGGTTGGCGCGCTGTAGTTTCTCCTGTGCGTCTTCAATCTGGTTTGCCGCCTGCAGAACCTCTTTTGGAGGCGAGGCGAGGCGCGATCTAACAGCCGCCAGATGCCCTCCCGCGTGCGGTCCACACCGTTCAAGACGTTCAGATAACCCTTTGACAACTTGCGGGCCGGTCTCGTTCTGCAACTTGGCCCATGCGGTTTTCATTGCCTCGCCATAAGCGCCAGCATCGCCCATTGCCCGCATTCGGGCTTCCATGGGTCGAGACGGATCGGAGGCTGCGGCAGCAGCAGCAGACGCCTTATTTCCAAGCTGGATGATCTCATCCATCTGTTTCGTAAGGGCCGTATTGGCCTCACCAGCGGCACGGCGGGCTTCAACCATCGCCTCACCCGGAGCAAGTGCGCGACGGGAATTGGGTCCATGCTCTCGGAGCCGAATTTCATTGTCG
This sequence comes from uncultured Phyllobacterium sp., assembly GCF_902479695.1. Classification (NCBI taxonomy): domain Bacteria; kingdom Pseudomonadati; phylum Pseudomonadota; class Alphaproteobacteria; order Hyphomicrobiales; family Phyllobacteriaceae; genus Phyllobacterium; species uncultured Phyllobacterium sp. The sequence goes on from NZ_CABSQF010000024.1 coordinate 18,844, forward strand.
ATGATGCCATTCACCGCCAGATTACTCTTCATCCGGAGGGACGGCGAAAGCTCTTCCATGCGGCTATAGGCTTTAAGCGTGCGCTCCATCACATCTTTCGCGGCAGCGCGTTCCTCCAAGCCTTTGATTTTCAGGACCGTAGGCTCTGGCACCTTCCGATAAGGCTGGCCGTGCTGATCTACGATCCTCTGCGAGAGTGCTTGCCGCTCGATGAGCGTGAAATTGCGTTCGACCTTTTCGAGCGCTCGCGCATGAGCGGCGGCATAACCCGGCTGCACGATATCTTCCAGCGCTTCCTCTGCCGTCAGCTTGCCGCTCGAAACGGCATTTGCAGCGTTGACGAAGGCTGTCTTCATGCCACCGTCTTCCACCCACTGATCGGCGACGTTCGCAAGACGATGAATGCGGTCTGTGGGAGCAAAAATGTTTTTATCGACCCATATGCGATCAAGATCGACAGTCAGATGATCCGTCAGTCGGCGAAGAGAGCCATCAGAAGCTTGAATCGATAGATCGGCCGGGAGCCTGTGCGCGGCCGGATATGCCTTACTGGCGCGTTTGTCTTGCACCTTTGCGCCGGTCGCAACGAATTTCGAATTCTCTGGTATGATACCAGCAGCCCTTGCGTTCTCGATCAGCACCAGTGCGGCATAGGTCTGCTGCAATCGGCCCTCTGCATGGCGCTCAAGCGCTCCAATTGGAAAACTATCGCCCGTCCGAACCACATCCTGATAAAGCTCGCGGAACATCTCGACTGAATCGGGCTTGGCGTCGTGAATTACCCGGCGTTCCCGCGAAGGTTCGAGGCTTTTGCTGGCCGCATAGGTCTGCTGTAGCTCGATGCTATGGCCGATCTGGATCGGGTTTTCCCAACTGCCCGGAACGGGTTCTGGATTTTTCATGGCATCTCCTTCGACGGTAGATTGGGGTCGGGCCTCGCCGCTCGCCGCGTACCTCAGTTGCTGCTCGATGCTGTGGCCGATCTGGATCGGATTTTCCCAACTGCCGGGCACATTCTGCCGCGCATCTTCCATCGCAGCCTTCCGTTCAACCATGCGAGCGAAAAGCTCCGCATTGCTCTGAGCGGCCTGCTCGACATATCCGTTACCGTCATCGTGAAGTGCCATCAGCCGCTGCCAAGCCGCATCAACTCTACGCTCGATGTCAGCGCGAGCACTCTCCCGCCATCCCTGATCTTCCCCATCAGCATTGTACATGTACGAGCCTGTCTCAGCGTCGTAAGACGGTTCAGGACGCTCGATGTCGGTAGACGACTGATAAAGGGAATCGATTTCTTCCAGAATGCCGTTGACCACGGCTACATTCTGTTCGCCAAAAGCCTCAACGGCCCGCTCATACGCGCGAACCTCACTTTCCTCGTCAAATCCATCGTCAAGGAAACCGTATTCCGTGGGATATCGCTTCGCATGATCGAGCACATAGCGATTGCCGGATCTCGCCTCCGCCTTCGCGGCGACAACGGCGTCGTGAAGCTTAATGACCGCTTCATCCCTCGTGGTTGCGTTGAGCGCCGGTTCTGTGACATGCGACCTTGCCGATGCTAGTTCGGCAAGAACATGCTTTCCTCGTTCGACCTCTTCCCGGTTTTCTGGCTCTAACGCCATGGGCAGACCTCCAAAACGCACAAGTTACCGATAGCCGGAAAGGCTATCCCCACATGCTGGAAAGCGCGTAGGTGACGACAGCAGAAATCCCAAGCAGGGCACCAAAGACAAAGGCAATCACTTGGCCGTACACGGTTTGCTCACCGTGGCCGGTGAAACCGTCATTTTCGCTCTGAACCATCAGCCAGATATTGACGCCGGTTTTCAGGCAAATGACCAAGCTCAGAAGGGCAAAGATCACGGGGATCAAGTTTCCGGCTGATGCCAGAAACTCATAAAACGATTGCCCCATGGTCTCTAGGTTCTGGTTATTTGGGTTCATCTCGGCCCTCCCACGGGTTTATCGCACCCCTTGCGGGATCACCACTGGCGCCAAGAAGACGACGCCCAAGCCCATCCCGGCCGGAGCCGACATCGTAGGGGGGCGGCTGAAATTGCTGGCTGCGGCTTGTGAAAGGTTCTGGCCAAGCGGCTGCAATGCGGCGAGAGCTGCCTGTCCATAGTTCACAGGCTCCCGGCCAGATACGATGACACCATCGCTAACCGCAACGGTCCTGTTATTCTGGACGAGCTGCTGGCCGACCTGACCGACGCCTTGCAGGATAGAAGACAGAAACAGCCCGCTGTATCGCTGCAACGTGTGTTTATCTACGTCTGCTGCAATTCCGGTGCGGGCCTGCGTTTCCGACACGGCAATTGCCGTCACCGGAAATTGAGCACCTGTGTTGGTGACGATCTGATTGAAGGAGATCGCCGCCTGATTGTCGGAGTAGCTGATCTGGCCCACGAGGCGCATGCCCGTCAACGGCCCATTACGCGTGCCTCTAGCCGGGTCGTAGATCACGTCATCGAGCGACACGATAATCGGAGCGCCCGGATCGTCGGAATTGAAAGCCCGATCCAGACGCGCGAAAATAACATCGCCAGTGCGGGCCAGCATCACCATTTTGGGCTGCGGCTTTGCTACTGGCCCTGCCTGTTTCTCTTCCTTGACTTCCGGTGCTTTGTATTTTTGCGTTGCCATCTGAACGCGGGGCGCATTCCCCCCATTCCCGTTGCCACCACGAGCAAGCGCATCGATCTGTGCCTGAATGGCTGCTCTAGCGGCCTGATCCGATACGGGCTGCTGCACCGGAACCTGCGTCACATAGACGGTTCTTTCCGTGGTCTCCTTGATGACGCGCTCTTCCGGCTCGGCCTTCTTCTCTGGCGGAACAACAGGTTCTTCGCCCTTGTCAGCCGGGCCTACCCCGGTAATCACGGTAGGAGCTTGATAATCCCTTCCGCCTTGGCGAGCTTGCTGCGCGTCCTCATTGTTGACGGTAGCGCGCCTGTTGGCCTCGTTTGTATCAACCGGCGTCATTTGATCGTTTCGCGGCACATTTTGGCCATTCGGAAGATTGCTGGCTGTGCCAGCGCCACGGTCAGGTGCCGTTTGCCCCGAAAGCATGAAGGCCCCGGCTCCGATAGCAACGACCAATGCCCCTGCTGCGCCAATAACGAGCTTATTCATGGTCAACCCCTCTTAGTATCGAACCGTTGCGGGGCGCTCCACGCCCGATCTGTCGGAGAAAAGCACGCGATAAGGTAGCCCATTGAACCTATAGGCCGTCTCCCCATCCGGTGTGGGGACCTTTTGCGCGAACTGCGGAGTGAGCATTTCAACATGACCGACGACGACCAGATCACCGTTAGGCGTGGTATAGCCACGTAGATCAGGCGCACCCTCCAAGGCTACTGACCTTGCCCCGGCCGGTATCCTACCGATGATATAGGTTGCCAAGTCGCTCTGCGGCACCGGCCTTCTGGCGACATTCCTGCCGCTCGGCGCATTCCGCCCCTTCAGAGAAACCGGCCTCACTTTTTCAGCGAGCGGAGACCGCCCCTCGATCACGACAGTCAAAGGCATGTCGATACTCACCTTCTGACCGCCCTGCGGCCGGAAGCCGGATTGCGTCAACAACACGATGGGATATGGCCACTTATCAAGCGCCACGTTGATGTTGCCAAACACCTCGAAATAGCAGGGAGTAAGGTTGATCGTGGTAGGCCGCTCACCGGCTTCGCTCGCCTGAGCGCCTGTAGCGTTTCCGCATCCTGCCCCATCCTGCGCCAGCATCTGCGGGTTATACGTTACGTTCGCCACCGGCCACGGATAGCCATCGCTGTCAACGAAGGTGACAGGAGTCGTAAGACCAAAGGCCATCCGCACCGTGGGAGGCGTCTGCATTGGTGTCTTTGCGGCGTTCACAACCCGAGGCAATGCGCTCGGGTATGGATCGGTCGAGTAAGTCGGCCGGACAGCAGCACTCTGAGAACCTAGCGTGGCGTCCCTGATGCGGCCGACCTCGTTGGGCTTGAGGATCATGCCTTCGGTCCGATCCACCATCCCTTGCCTGATTTTGTCCAACTCTTCCCGCGTGAGTTCGCGGGCTGGAAGGTTCGGTTGCTGCGAATAGGTCTGCGTACCTGGCTGCTGCTGATACTGGCCGGGGTCCTGCCGAGGTATCCCTTGCTCACCAACCGGCGCATTGATGTCCTGCTGTTGCTGTTCTTGCGCGACAGCCGCGCCTCCCATCATGACGGAGAGTAGCAGCGCTACCGGAACCCCTTTGGTCTTCATCTTCATGCCCTGCTCCATCAAGACTCGTTCTTGTTGAAATTCTGTGTGGCGCTGATGCTGTCTATCCCGATCCCGTTCGGGTTGGCCTCGGAGGGCCGAAGCGCAACAATCAGCATCGTCAGCAATATGTCCGACCGCCTCGTGTCCACGTTTGACTGCTGAAATTGAACGATAGGGACTTCCACTCGCCAAAAACGGCGTCCCTGCAAAAAGCCGACCTCTTTGATGTTCGGAACGCCGGATCGGTAAGCTGTTTGCGTAACGAAGTTCTCTCTAAAGGCGATAGGGGAGCCGGTACGGTTCACTTCCTGAACATAGGAGTTTTGGCCAGAAGGCGTGAAATACTGCCTCAGAGCCGAACCGATGATCGTCGCCTGATTATAGTAGTCGTATGAATTGACCGCGACTGCGGCATCAGAAGCGAAATCAATAAGCCTCGCTTGACTGATCGCAGCTTCTTTCAGGACCGTCGCGTTGCACGAGCTGCCGGTGCCCTGCTCACGCCAGACAAATTGCGTGACAGGTTTCATCAGATAGGTGTCGGCCGTCATCGCGAAGCTCGCAACGACACCAAGGCCAAAGAGACCGCCAAGACCTATAATCGCAAAGCGGTAGATCTCGACACCTTTCATGGACGCCCCCCTTCTTCGACTGGCTGCGTCGAGACAAGGCGACCAATCGCAATACCCTTTGGATTAAGAGGGGATTTGTGAGTACGAACGATCGTTGCATAGAAATCACGGTTTTCCGACCGACGATCCTGCGAGTTCCGGTAGATCAGCGTCATTGGGACGACGATTTCCCACTCATAGCGAGACGTACCGTCCGGCTGTCGAGTTGGCCCTTGCCTCGATATCACTGCGGGACCGCGTTGGGTTGCGGTAGCGTTCTGATATTTCGCGACGACATCCTTGATGATGCCCCACTCGCTGACCGAAAGACGATAATTGTTGCGGCCTTCAAGCGTCATATAAAGCGACGTGCTGCTGTTGATCTGGTCGCGCCAAGAAGTCCAATCGTAGGTTTGGATCATGCGGATCGCGTTTACCGCAAAGTCGCGAGCGGTCGCGTCTGCCACCATCGGCTCATCAAGGCCGATAGGCGCACACACTGACTGAGCATCAGTCGTGCCCAAGAAGGCAGTTGCCGGGAATTTTACGAACCGCGCATAAAGAATTTGCGCCAGATGAACATAGATCAGAACAACGGCAACTGCCAAAAGCAGCGTGAAAACGCGCATGTTCCGCAAGATCGCGGCCATCGCTGCATTGTCTTCTAAAATAGCCTCTTTCGACTTCACCGCGCCGTATTCCCCTGCAAAATCGGCACCGGGCAACCAAAAACCCCGCCATCGGCGACGTAAGGTTCAGTCACCGCATTTGCCTGTAAAACATATCCGAATAACAGCACTGCGAGCGTCCCCACGATCAGCGCCGTCCATAAGATCGTAAGCTGTTGCTGCTTGGCGATAATCTGTTCACGCGCGATAGAAGGCGCGACCGGATCGGGAAGAGTAGCCAAAGCGAACTTTGGCACCCTTACCTCACTGAATTTCTTCTTCTTATCGAAAAGCCCCATTGGCGACCCTCATTCCTTCAGGAGAGCATCGACAACCGGCATCATGGAATTGTCCCACCCCTTGAGAACGGCGACTTTGCCAGAAGCTTTCGGCACCACGAAAAGCGGTACTGCTGGAGCACGATCAGGCAGATTTGCCGCCAGCGTCAGCCAAACCTCGAAGTTCTGGTTGACCTCTTTGTCGAGGTTGGCATCCGGCGACATGTCGAGACCTTGCGTCTGCTGTGCCATCAGATTGTGAAGCGCCTTGACCTTATCCTGTTGTTTCAGGACACCCCGAATGCCCGGCAACGCATCAAGCTGTGTGGCCTGATCGCCGAGCACGCTCACCGGCACAAAACGGATCGGGTACTTGCCTGACAACGCCTTATGAGCTGCTTGGCAATACGGGCACCGAGGATCGAAGAACATGACAATGGTGTTCTTCTCGCTCGCCTGCTGACCGGCAGGCGTGTCGGAAATGCTCGCCAGTGAGGCTAGGCCGGTCAGCAATTGGTTTGCTACATTCAGGTCGGCAATTTCATACCCGGAATCGACCCCTTGCCGGGTAATGGGTTGCGCCGATGCGATGGCGTTCGGCTGAGCCTGCTGCGTCTGCTGAGTTTGCTGCACCGGTTGCTGCTGTACCGGCTGCTGCTGGTATTGGACCTGCGGAGGCTGGTAAGGCTGCTGCAACGGGAATTGTTGCGCCTGATACTGAGGTTGCTGTGGATACTGACCCGGCTGCGGATAGAAGCCCGGCTGCTGCCCCGGAAACTGCGGATACTGGCCCTGCGATTGCTGCGGATATTGGCCCGGCTGAGGCTGGTAGCCGTTCATCATGGGCGGTGCGCTCTGCGGCGCAAACTGCTTCGGTAAAACAAAGACCCCCAAGCAGGCTACGCCAACGAATGCCGTAGCCCAAATTCCCTGAATGATAATCTTCTGCGTTCCCGAAACGCTTTCCTTCGATGACGTGGTCTCAGCCATGACAATCCCGTTGTTAGAACCCGATAAACCGGTTTTCGCCATCGAGCGAAAGCCATCTACAAATCAACCGTCGCCACCTTAAACGACAACGATTTTAGAATCAATTTTTCTATCAAACATTTCCGGGCAGTTGTAAATGTGTCTCGCTTCACGAGACCTCGCGCCGCTGTCCTACTGGCTGACGACGCGCCAAGCGCCCTCGATCATCCGCAGACTCAAGGCCCGAGTATCCTTCGCGCCCGTTTTGACGCGCTCTAGGGTCACATCGGCAAGATAGGTTGCGTCATCCTGAGACCGGATATTGTCGATTGAAACGATCTTCACAGCCTGAGGCGGGATAACATGCCACTCGGCGGCGGCGGCACCATACGCTTGTACGGCCTCCTGATACTGCTGTGCCATGCGGCTCATCACAGCTCCTTCAATTTCCGCGTGACTCGGCCCCTTATCTCCGCAGCCAGCAAGCAGTCCGCAAATAATCAAAATAGCTATTCGTTTCATTTGCATGTCCTCTCCTGTCCAATGATTCCACCCCAAATAAAAAAGGCACCGGCCTATATGGCAGGTGCCTTCCGTCTCTCGCAAGTTGCAGAATTATTTTATGCGGCGTTCCGAGAGTCATTCGCCAGTCGGGCGGCTCTCATCTCTTCCAGAAGCGCCTTTTGCGTCTCGTGAAGAGCACGGGTTTCCTCCAGCAGATCGACCAGAGTAAGCCTTGCGCATTCGCCTTGGATCAGGAGGTTCGTCAACGTACCTTCTGCCGTTGCATTTCCTTCTACAAGCGTCAGGCCATTAAAGAGGCTTGCATTATAGAGGTCGCGAACATCCGCAGCACGCATCTGGGGCTTTGGTTTTTTTCCGAAGAATTCCAACACCTTAACCTCCTGCAAAAAATTCGACATTAATTTCCGTTTCTAAATATATGTCAAATCCCCAATCATATCAAGGATTTTAGGTCGCTCACGAGTTAAAGTCCTCACTCAGCAGCAGCCAAAAGCGCCCCTGTATTCAAAGTCGCCGCTCGAATGGAATTGTTGCGAAGAGCTGTACGCCTTGCCACACGCAAAGGCTGGTCAATCAAGACACCAAACGCCGCCATTGCCAGCTCGCTATCCGTTGCCGACAACCCTGCGCTGGAAATGCTATCCGCGTAGCGCGCCTTCAGCGCATCCTCCAATTGGTCGATCTCGCGGTTTACCGAGATAGCGCCGCTGCTGCTGTCTAGCGCGGCGAGGCTTTCGACAATTGCAGCATCGAGCTGCCCCTGCGAAACGATGCCGCTTTCCAGCATATTTTTCAGGGTTTCAGCCACAACCTCGATAGGCGTATCAGCCTTTGGCTTGCTCCTTCTAAACCGCTCATCGCGGATCACACTTGAAAGCGTCGTAAGAATATCACGGAGCAGAACCGCAATGCCGTCACGATCCTTATGGTCGAGATATCGCCTCGTCGGATCAGCCTGCGTAAATGACCACTCTTTGATGCCTTCCGCGCTCAGCTCCTCAAGCATCTTCTCTTGGCGATCACGCTTGCGAATTGCTTCTATCGATTCAGGATCACGAGATTTTACCGGCACAAAATGGTTTAGCCGCCATTCTGTGACTTCAGGGACCCCACCGGTATAGAAAGCGGTATAGCGGATCGTCCGGCTCTCACCACGTCGAATCCGACCTTCCCGCGTCTGCGTGCCTACGATCAAATGGAATTGGCCGTCTTGCTGCCCTGCGATGTCGGCATATTTGATCACGTCCTCTTCTTCGTAACTGACCTCATCACTCAAACGGGTGGTCTTGAAGGCAGCGCGCTGATCAACCTTCATCCCTCTCGAAACAGGGGTCATCACTTTGGATCCCCACCCCCGGATCAGCTTAAATGTGTTGCTGTCTTCGCCCCCGACGAAACGGCCAATATGCCTCAACGTGGTATTCTGAAGCGTCTCTTGGGCTTCCTGCGGGGAGGCTTTTTCGAGAGAGTCGGGCGTCTGCATACCGAACGTGCATGAAACCCCAAAAGAGCGGGCTTGCGCAGCGGCGACAGAAAATCCCTCGACAACATAATATCCGTACTCATCGAAAATGAGCGGATAGGGCATGTTCGATTTGCTAGGTGATGCGTCCACAATACTGCGGCGGTCGCCCTCAAGCGGCTTATGGAGCAGGTTGCCGAGAACCTGTTTCACAGCCGCAACCGTGATCTTTCCAAGAGCCGCTGTGCTTGGTGGAGCTTTTTCGAGCGAGGGGATCATTACAAACACTATGCGACGGTTCAGGAAAACGTCGCTCATGTTGATTTCACCGACCTGCGCGTTAAACACATGCCCGAAGGAATAGGTCAGCATCGCAGCGGGTTCCGACAGGCTCATCGTCATGTAACCCCACTGTCGGTACACCTCGGCACGAGAAGTTTCGTTCGCTTGGTTCTGATCGCCGCCGCCCGTGCCTCCCGCGAGCTTTCGATAGCTTTCTATCATTTCTCGGGAGAGCGCTTCGACCTCGTTTTCGCCAGACAGGAGCGCCATCGCAATCTTCGTATCGTTGGCGTCGATCATGGGAGGCGGCTCTTTCGGCATGACCTGGCTATAGCCCGGCAGATCGAGAAGAACCTGCTCCAAGCTCTGGCAAGCCTGCTTCAACCGAAGAAAATCTTCATGCTTGCCTTCATCCGGCAGGCTGACTACGCGGCCGTGCTTGTCCCTGAAGCGGCCAAACCATACGAGGTTTTCAACGTTATTAAGCTGGAAAAACTCTGTCAGCAGTCGCGGATTGTAGTCAACATATCCCCGCTCTTGAAGGAAAGTCAGAGGCCGGGGAAGCGCCTTGTTGAGCTGCATAGCTCGCTGCGCGAACACGCTGTTCGATCCTTCTGCTGGCGGAATGAATGTTTCCATCAGCGTGCTTTTCTGGTCAGATGACCCCATCGAAAAGGGGTTGAAAGTGTTGGTCAACTTGACTTCGGAATGGCCGTAAAAATCCTTCGCGCCCATCATGAAGTTGAGGGTGAGAAAGTCCTCATCCCTACCGAAAAGGCGGGTGATTTTCTTCAGTGAGTTGAGGGTATCGGCCGATGCCTTACCGTCAACCATAATCGCACCGCTGTTCAGGCAAAGGGCATTGAACACAAGTCCAAATATCTCTTCGGACTTACCGGAACCGGTGCCGCCAAGAACCATTCTGTGGGTCTGGATGTCTTTCGCGGCAGACCACACCTCCTGACCAGAGTACGCCCCCCGGCCTACTCCGTGGTAAATGACGCCAGCGCCAACGTCGCCTGTAGACTTGTCTTTGAAGCCCTTTTTGCCGAGGTCCATCGGAACCCGGTAAGGGGCATCCCACAACTTACGGGCATAGCTCCCCTGTGACAGAGCGAGGAATACCGCGCCAATCGCCAGAAGTTCCGGCCAGAATGGTGCCCAAGACAAGAGCAGAGCTATGACAGCCAAGCCAAAATAGGGCTTGAGAACGTCAGCGGGATCGTTGTGGCAATCCTTCACCCATTCGGTGAGGCTTTTCCTCCTTTCGCGCCGGGAGGATAAGCGAACAACGTCTGTATGCTCGACGCCTTCAAACTCTCTCGTGCGCTTCGCCATTCAACTACTTCCCTGTGCCACCAAGGCGACGGGGCGGATTGCTCCCTCCGTTGCCAAGGCCCCCGCGAGGCTGGTTCCGCATCCGGGCAATCTGACTGCCAGTTCCGGCCAACGACCCACGCCCGCCGATGGCAATCTGCGATGCTGCCGCAGCAGCAGGATTTCCAAGCATCCCTTCGCCGCGCTGCGCTTGCGATCCGAGGAACCGGCTCATACCTGCCTCGACGCCATCCATCACGGCATCCCCAACGCCGTCGATCAGGCCGCAGCAGATGGAAACCAGCGCTACCGCCGCCGAGGCGTAGATCATGAACCCGCCGATTGCCAACGCGATATTGCCCAACTGCCCCCCGGCGCTGACCGGTCCAGCATAAGCCATGGCCGCATATGCGTTTCGTGTGAGGATGTTGAGGAAATCCAGCCCCACGCGCATGAGCATCATGCAGAAGATAAGTCCGATGATGATGAGAGCCGGGCGCACCAGCAATGCCAGCAGCACCATCAACGCTCGCGCGATGCTCGTCCCCTGCAAACCACCTTGCCGGTTTGGGTAGAACATTTGCATCAGCCAGAACGGCGCTGTGATGATCGTCTGTACCGCCAAGATCAACCACGAGAGTGCGGCGAGAAAGAAGTAGATCAGCGGCATGTACGGCACGACCACAGCCAGCAGAAAGCCGATGGCGACCAATAGCCAGCCGAGGGGACCCACCATTTCAAGCAGCTTTCCTCCGATATACGCCAGTGGGTTCACCATCCCCACCGCCGATTCCGACGCAATTTCACCAGCTTTGGCAGCAGCGACGAGAGCGCCGCCGGCACCGAGCATCGCACCGCCCGTCGTTTGCAGTTGCGGGATAGGATCGGCCCAACCTTCTCCGTTCAGAGAGTTGCCTTCATTGTTCTGGCCCATCATGCCGAGCACCCAATCGGTCAGACGGCCCCAACCCATACCCGCACCGCGAATAGCCGCGATATCAGACGAGTTCGTCCCCAATCCGCTATCTCGGTTTGCGTTGTTCAAGAATGTGCCCGACATCTGATCGAGGTTGGCCATGTCCGACGAATACTGCTTGAAGAAGACTTCCAGTTCATTTGAACACGTTGATTTCCAGAAGGCCCACGAGCTGGAGACCACGCAGCCCCAAGCTGCCGCCAGATCGCGCGAGGCAGGAGTAGCAGAAACGGATATCCCCTTGCGGATGCCGTCGCGGGCAGAGGTCGCATTCACGAGAATACGCTGGTAGAGGACCGCATAGAACCAGCCGTTTCGATTAGAAGCAGACATTGCCTGCGCAGTTGTCTGGCGCAGCTCCGGTTCAGATTGCTGAAACTGAGTGTTGATGGCTTGCTTAGCCGCCGCCACAACCGTCGAGATAGACTGCCCAATAGCGTCCACTTCTGCCGGGCCGCGCTTCCGCATGCCATCTGCAGGGTACAGTATGTCAGTCAACCTCTGCGCTTCGGTATCGAGCGACGAGAGGATTGCATCGGCACCGGCCTTACCTGTTCGGGCAGCATATTTGCTGATTGTGCTGGCGATCTGGTTCTGGATGGCCATGTTGGAAGGATCAGCGTTCGCGTTCGCCTGAGCGTTCGGCACCGATTTTTCAATGGAATAGGTAGCCGTAACGCCGCCGCAAAGCCCAATGCTGTCATTCAGCGAAGCAGGAGCTTTGAAGTAGATGCTCCGTTGCGCAAATCCTTCTTGGGTGTCTCGTACCTCTGCCCCCGAAACAGGAGTAATCTGGCCGTTCGTCGTTGCCATACTGGCAAGACTTTTATTCAGCGAACGTTTGCAAAGCTCGCCGCCCACCCGCGCCTGCAACGCTTGGGTTATAGCAGTCCGCAGATCAGATTCGGTGCCATCCCCCCCGTCACTCCACCAGCCGCTCTCATTCAGGTTCGTGAACGTCTTGTTGACGGCATTGGCACTTGCCATTTTATCGCCAGCGATGCGCCACATCGAGTCCCCGAGGCCAGACGACCATACGGCCACCTGCATCGTGCCTATTTGCAACGCGCTGTATCCGTTGAAGGCCGGGAAGCAGAGGATCGCGCCCAAACCGGCTAAAACAAGCGTCCAGCTTGGGTTCATTGAACGACCACCGGCCTCGCCATCATTTGCCGTATCTTTAAGGGCCGCGAATATGAGGTAGGTGGCAACGACAGCGATGACAGCCAGCATCGCCCAATTCAATGTTGTGACGAGCTGCGCCAGAATATCGTTGGTGTTATCGCAGCTACCGCCAGACGGAGCCGCTTGACCACCCGGCACCCATAGGTAATCGAACGTGCAGCCAAGAATTCGCCGAAGGAATACGAGGCCCGCACTATAATCTTCGGGAGTGAAAAGCTCTGTAATATCCGGCCGCTCAGCCATTGTGTCCCCCTAAGACGTTAAATACTCATACGTGGTGTGGCCGCATTTCTAGGCTCAGCCGGGCGCGCTCGTGTCTTGCTATCAAGGTCAGACCTACTTGCCTGCACCACGGCCCTCATATTCGACATGAAGGTAGCAAGCTCGTCGCCAGTAGGCGTCAAACTTGGGGAACCGACGCTTGAAAGCGATCCCCCCATCTGTTCCATTGATTGCGTAGCCGCCACGTGGGCCTCAAATGCCCGCGCAAATATCTCTGCTGGTTCGGTCAGGTACGCCGCATACTGCGGAGAGATAAGGCCCTTTTCTTCCAGCGCCGAGACAATCCTTCTGGTGGATTGCGCGAATTTATGGGAGCGAACCTTTTCCAAGATAAAGTCTTTATCGCCAACATTGTGTATCTGGTGACCGATCTCGTGAATCAGGGCACCGGGCCGCGTCGGCACAATGTGAATTGCGTGAAGCTGAATATCTTCGTTGGCTCGATAAAGCGTTGCCGATCCACGGTCCAAGCCACCGGCCCGGCCCATATCAGGGGCAAAGAAAAACTTCACGGTTTCATCGCCGAAAAGGCGATCTCTCGGCATTCCAAAGGCTTTCGCCGCTGCCGACAGCGCTTGAGTAATACGTGCCTTGGCGTCAGTGGCAAGATCGAGCGACAATCCCTGTTGGACGGTAAAGGTGTTCGGGCCGAGATCGGGCGCACCCTTCGGCTGGAATTTCGCTCCATCATAGGCACGATAACTAATCCGTTCGCCCGCAGCCTCCACGAGCCGCCCGCGCAGCGATGAGGCAAGATCAACCTCCGCAAGACCGGTGGCATTGATAACCGAAACCTCGCGCGCAATGGCTTCCACCATTGCCTTGATTGACGTGTCGGCCGCGATCTGCGCCTCGCGCCCACCCGCATCCCATTCCATCAGGCTATCGAGCTTCTCTTGCCATCCATGCCGACCGGTAGAGACAGCTAGCAGAACCGTTCCCCATGTCTCGGCCGCGCGTAAAGGACCAACCTTGGCTACTAAGCGGTCATAAACCCCGAACGCGTCCCCCTCAAATGGCAGTTGCTTGGCGGCAGCGGCTCTTGCACCCATCACCGCATATGCATGCTGGATTGAACGGTTTATATGCTGCAAGAGGGGAACCGGCGCGTCGGCCGCAAAAGCGTTCAGCACCGCATCTGTGACCTCGCGGGAGGATCGAGCGGGAGGCGCAATGTTCGTTGGCGCCCGTGCTGTAACGCTCAGTGCCCCCATAATGCGCCCCTTGTCAAAGAATGCTTCCAGCCGGGTCACGACATCATTTAGCGAGCGCACATCGTTCATATGCTCATAGATCGCTGGGCGGCCATCGTTACCGCTCTGGATCATCGCCCATCTGCCTTCGTATGCCTTCTCAACAGCCGCAGGGCTAGGCTTATGCGCTAGCTCCAATCGGAGAAGATAGCGGCCCCCGCTCTGCCTCAAGGAAAGCGAGATGCCGGGGCCGAAATCGAACCACTTTTTCGCGTTCTGGTCCATCTCTCCTCACCTTTCATCGAAGCTGAACGGGTTGATCCCAAATCCTATGTCGCTAACGCGCCCGACCAATTCCTGCTCGTTTATGACGCCTGCCGGGGCAAACTTCGTTCCATCGTGCTTGACGAGGCAACATTTATCGAACTTCAGCTTCTCGCCGTTCTTGTCCTGTGCCTGCAACAAGGCACACGCCTCCATCTGAATCTCACCGGCCTTTTCTTTGCCGAAGGCCAGAGTGACCCGATAACCTGGCTGCACTGCCCCCTTCGGTTTCGGGGCTATAACGAAAAGCCAGAGTCCCGAATCCGGCCCATCACCTTTGAACCAAAGGACGCTGCGGCCGGGAGGAATAGCGTCACAGCCAATTCGCGCAATATACTCGCCGATTGGCATGCCGCCCGGCTCACCATCGATGAACGCCTCTTTTTCCGCTGCATATGCAGCATTCTTGAGGGTGATGTTCAGTGAGGTAGATTCCTCAACTGACAGCCTTTTCACCTGCGGCGAAGCCTCTTGCTTCGGCGTGGCGGCAACAGAAGGCTGCTCGAACGACGTTTCGCGCTCCGATCGCTCGAATTCCCCGATCTCATCCTCATCCGAGAACCCGACCTGATCTTTCGCCTGCTTCTCGATCATTGCAGCGCTCGGAGCATCGTCGTCATCTTCCACACTCGAATACGCATCAACCGTCATAGTCGCTCTCCGCATGTTTCGATCCGCTCGATGCAAGTCGCTCGTCAGCCAGCCTCTCCACGGCTTCCTGAATCTGCTTGGCGGCATAGAGCATCTTCGGCATTCGGCTGATCCGACCTAACGCCTCATTGATCGCCGCCTTCATCCTGTCTGGATTGAGCTGCACATCAGATTTGCGTCGAGCCTCTTCGTGCTTCGCCGCCGTTGCCAGCTCTGAAACGTAGATGTCCCGTGCAGCCGAGGGGCGCGAGGGATCATCTACCTCATAGGTAATTTCGATGTCGCCATCGCCGACCTCGAAATCCTGATCATCGAAATAGCCGTCGCTATCCGGGACAGCCACATCAACGTCTACTGTCGCTATCTCGTGGCTATCGTTGTGATCTGCGCGTTCGGCTGGCTTATTTCCTGTCAATTCGATCCCTGTGCCTCTGCTGCGAGCATTCCTGCAACGACCGCGGCCTTGCGAGCCTCTGACTCCGAATGGTAGGTGCGGAGGCGCATCGAAAGTGCCCGCAAGCGGTTAAGTTCGATCATCAGGCCACGCTCTGACTGCATCTGAAGAGCATTGGTCCATTTTTGATAGGCGGGACCACCGCCATAGTTGTCTATCAAGGCATCCATGGCCTGAAGGACGCTCCCCGCCCCATCTCCGTCCCCGCTGGCCTTATTCGACATCGCCGCGACCGCAGCCAACGAAACTAGCGCAGGCGAGCGCCAAGCCTCTGCCTCGCGCGCACGCAGCATCGAGAATTCACCTCCAACAGTGCCTGTCTCATTACCCGTGGGCTTCTCCACCGCAAAACCAGCGAGCTGCTGGATTACTTTTCGCTTATCCTCTTCCGAGGCATTTACATCGAGCAACAACGAGGCGTCCGTCGAGCGCGGATCTCGCCGGTCAGCCGCCTGCTGCGCGACACTCGGAACAGATCCCGGCGATACGTCGATCTGCTTGTAAACACGCGAGGTTGAGCTACCGGTGCCATCAATAGCGCCCGTCACCTTCTGCAAAAACGCCACTTGGGCGCATGCATTGGGTCCTTGCCCTGTCTCATACGAGTAGTTTTCCTTGATCGCGACCAAACGCTCGCGCCGCATCTGCTCAGTTACGGTATTTGCGTAAGCCTCTTGGCTCTTCTTGGTGGCCTGCTGCAACCTTTGCCCTTCGCCGGAAGTTTGCCGGTTGAGCACCTTGAGCGCTGCGAGGACCTGTTCCAGCGTCTCGGAGCCAGCTTTGGCGACATCATTTTCCAAAATCTGCGTTTCTTGGATCAGATGCTTTTCGACTTGCTCGTGGGTGGCAATCCATCCAGTGCTAATCGCACACCATGCCGCAGCGGCCGAATTAGCGCCAAGCAGCATGCTACCGCCGAGAACAACTGAACCGAGAACAAAACGCTTATGCTTTTTCATCGGACAGCTCCTATTGAAGACCGGCGCGGCGCTGGCCAGCGCCTACAGAGACAACGCCCTCGTTGCCGTTGAACACAGCTCGGTTAACCCGAGACAGGGCATAGGAAGACAGCGCCAGTTCCGTTCTCGCATTGTCTTTGACCTGAAAAGCCATCAGAGCGATGTTTGCGGCTTCAATCCGAACAGCGTCGAGCAGCGTGGCTCTCAGCGGCTTGTCGGCGCTGGCCTGCGCCCACTTCACCCCACCATCGTCACCTGTCCAATGCTTCATCAGCTCGGCCAGCTTTTCTCTCGGGCCACCCGGCTCATTTTCGGCAGCGATGGACGACAAAACGTTCACCACGACCGAACGACGAACATCGTTCCTGTTCTTTTCGAAGGTCTGCAAATCGCCTGCCACACCGCCACCGGCTTGCTTCTCAATCGGGGGTCCGGCAACGAAATTGATATACTCTGCCGCCGCCGAGCTGTTGCCGCTGAATATAGCTTCGGCATCAAAGTTCGAGCCGCTTTGCGCCAATGACGCCCAATCCTTCGGGGACCCATATTGGCCCGGCTTGAAATAGGTGCCATTACGATAGGACGCGGCTTTCCCGGCCATTGCCATGTTTGCAGCATAGAAAGACTGGCTCTTTGTCTGCAAACCGCAACTGTCATAGCCCGTGACGCCATAGCGCTCTTTCGCATCGGCAATTTGATACGCCTGCCTCTGCGCAACATTTGCGCTTGCTGCCGCTTCAGCAGATTTCTTTACCACGGTAGAGGTTTGCTGACCCGATCCCGATTCCTGTTTCGTCAGGACCTTCAGCGCTGCCAACAGAAGCTGGCGTTGGCGCATCTCTTCCGTGATGAGCAACGTCTTCGATTTCACGATCTGCGTCGTCACAGCAGTATCGAGCTGTAGCGTCCGCTGGATTACATGCGCCTCAACAGCACATGTCACGGCAAACGCAGGGGACGAAATCCCCGCCATCGTAATCGCAGCGAGATAAAACGCCGCCTTTTTCTTCGAAATAACGGTCATTGCATATCGCCTCCCATACCCGACACCGCCACGCCCATCATTGTCGAACGGGACGCTGAAAGCGCCGCGCCGCGCATACGGGCATTCATCAATTCCAGACGATCCCCTACAACTTCAGCATTAGGCTTGATCGTCGGCAGTGGGGCGAGGACATCAATGTAGTCCGCAGCCGTCACGACTTCAGCGCCGCCATAATTTCTATTCACGAGAAACGGCGCTGCATTCGAATCCCCGGCGTTGCGCTCGCTTCGAACGGTCGATTGGCAGTATGTCGGGCCGAGGGCCGCACGCTCCTGATCGGTGCAGTAATGTCCGATCCTCTTAAGAAGCGAGTTCTTGATTGTCGCGGCCGCGTTTCCGCCGCTGCTCAGGTATTTCTGATCAGATGACCGGAAAGCGGTCAGCATCTTCTTTTCGGAATTATCGACACCTGAGAGACCCGACCTTGCATCCACAACAGCGCAGGATGTCTCACCTTGACCAGTTTCATACGAATATCGGTTTTTGATGTCGGCCATACGGAGCGCCTGCTCTTGCGCAAGTTCCGCATTCACCGCCGCCTCTTCCGATTTCTTGATCACGTGCTGTGTTTGGGATGCTGAGCTGGAGACTTGCCGGTCAACCGTTTTCAGGCCAGCCATGAAGCGCTCGAAACTAGTCGCCCATTCCATGATCGTTGCATTGGCAGCGCCCGGCATCGTCGTGCCAGCGAAAGCGATGCCAATCACCAGTGCGGTTGCTGCTTTTCGCATCGGATATCCCCTTTACTGCTGGAAGAGATTTCCGAACGGGTTGCTCGTGTTTCCGGTATTGCCGGTGGGCTGCGTTCCATTACCCACCGTGTTGTTTCCAGCCTGCACGGCAGGCGGGGTCATGATCGGCTGGTCGATGCCGTTGCCGGTGCTCATTGACGCCAGCGTGAAGTCATACTTTCCGATGCCAGGAATACTCGGAAGCTTCAGCTCTGTTACGCTATTCCCTGAACCGCCAAGCAGCTCATTCATCTGTCCTCCCATGACGGAATCGAACTGGTACATATTGTTGTTGATCTTCCCCACCACCTTCTGCAGTTGGTCATTGAGCACTTGGCAAACTTGCTGCTGAGCTTTCTGGATCAAACCATTGATCAACTGATCCGCCGCCCCGCCCAAGAAATCGAAGCTTGTGGGGATCAGGTTCGAGAGATCGAGGGAATCGAGCAGGTTTGAGCCAAGGCAGCTATTGGCCCCGTTAAAAAACTCGGAGCTATCCACTTTCGCTGCATCGAGAAGCGCTATCTGTCTCTGAACCGCTGCATCGGCCGCTTGAGTGATCCCGCATCCACCCGCACCTTGAGCGGAAGCCGGTGAGGCCGCAAAAATCGCCGCCGAAACTGCCAACCCTGCAAACGTCGCCTTCGTTGTGGCACGCATGTCCGTCTCTCTCCTGTTAGCCTCTTTCCCACGCGGCAAGAGCCGCCAAAGCAATTCTCAAATTTCTGACGGACAAAACCGCCGCGAGATGATCGGCACCATATGCCGCCGTCTTCTCGAAACCTTGGCCGGTGCGATCCTCGACCGCGAGCGGCTTGTACAGGTCAACGAGGACGGCACCTTTCAGCGGATTTACCGCCAGTTGAGTTCCGCTATCGGGGTTTGCGTTCTCTGGCACTCGCTCGACCTCTGAATTTCACTGTGAAATCAAAAAAAGATTTACTGCATAATGCGGCAATATCCAACCCCCCGCAGGCCGCATTGAGAGCAATCCCGCAGAGTTGAATAAGAACGGCCTGTCGGCAGGAAAAACGCTAAATACGGAACCTTTGGACGATTTTGATAAACCGCTCTTCGATTTTCGGAGCATCAAGGGGGATATTTTTCTCGGAGCAGAACTTTCGGAAGGCATTCGCCACAATATCTGCATCAGGGGTGACGCCTGTCGAATGCTCCCTAACCAGATCACGCCAATGGCTGAAATAAATCGATCCGCTTGCTGGAAATGCTACGGCTCCAATGGCCCGCCCACCTTCTCTGCGCGGCTCTGTTGTCTTCGATCTTTTATTTAAAAAATAAGATTCTGATTTCTGCCTAGTATTTTGTGTACCCCTTGCAGCGGAAACCGGGCGGTCAGACCGGTCCTTTTTTTGCATTCGCTCAAGTCGAGCGCGGCACCAGTTCACGACCTTGATCAAGCAAGCCTGAGCGGGCCGTATAATCGACGTTACACCCAACGTCTTCCCGCTCTCAACCACGATGAAACCGCTCGATTTCAGATGAGCCAAAGCCTGCTCGACTGATGATCGGCTGCACCCCGCCTTTTTAGCTATTGTCGCAATGGAAGCGTCACATCGCCCGCGCGCGAGGGCGCTAAGCTCGCAGATCGTGTGCAATACCGCTCGAAAACTGGCACGAGGAAGCTTCGCATAGATCTCGGCTACGTTTGCCCCGCTCTTTTCGAGCTTCGCTGAGAACCAACCCGCACTGATGTTACGAGTTCTCGCCTGCGCACGCCGTTCCTCCAAGGTAAGCCTCGAATGGATGGCCAAGGGTGTGCCCCATTTTACCGGTCGCGCTCTCCGGCCCGCCGAGAGTTCCGCCCGACGCTCATTCACCGCGCCGTAGACAGACTCCACAAACTCATCATCCAGTAGCCCGCGAGCGTGCGCACCGATGACAGCCTTGATGCAACTATCCAACGCCGAATGTGACCATGTATTTTTGACGTTAGATAGGATTGTTCGTTCGCTGAGTTGGCACGTCGCCAACGCTGAAGCACTCATCTTTCTCTCTTTCCGGTTAGCCGGAAACGCCGAGAAAAAAAGACAAAAAGACTTGCATTTCGCCCTGAAGGAATCTACCTTCTAGGGAGAACGGCGCTCGGCAAAAGCGTTCTTTTCTATCTTAGTTTTCGACCCCGGACGGGAGACCGTCTGGGGTTCGGCATTTCTGGGGTTAGCTTTCTAGTCCTTGACTGATTCCCTTTCCAAAATTTTTCACAATGAAACCCGACAGAAAAAGTATGTCAAACTTTTTAACGCCGGGTAACTCATTCTACACGGCTGCAACTGCTGGTGACGTGGCTCTCTCTGAGCGCACCGACATAGTAGCCTCCGTTTTTGCTCCCAAATGCTGACTGATCAGCTCACGGGAGAGATTCGCCACAACCTCATTGTACACGACCAGCGCGCCTTTGATGCCGATCATCCCATCAAGGGACTTATCGCTCGCCGCAGCGCATAGAATCGCGGCTACGTCCGACGCCGATGCGATCTCCTTCGCCACTGTCGAGTTGCGCACCACGGCCGTGCCAAGCTTGTTGCTCCAATCTGCGCAAAGCGCATCCTTGGATTTGTCGCAAACATCGTTCTTGGCTTTTACGATTACGCCGAAGGTCTTCCCACCGAAGGCAGCCAGCGCGCCTTTTTCGCTGAGTGACGCGGCGCACCTGGCTATCTCCTTTTGGTCCCAATAGACCCGGAAACCACTGGCCGCGTCAGACGCGCCCTCTCGAATTCGGATCGATGCGCCGGGAGTGAAAAGCTTTTGCGTCGAGTCCCCGAAAGGATCGGTGCCGACAAAAAGACCGGTATTGATCGCCCCTTGCTGCCGTACAGCTTTGACGATTTGCTCATGCATCTCTTGCAGCCGAGGCCGGATCAGATCGCGAACATGATCAATCGTAACCTTGCAGCCACCGTGGACCATCCTTGTGAGCATGTCACAGGCGATGTATTCCGCCCGCGCCTCGTCGTCTGCCTCGCTGATAATCCCCGTCATTCCTAAAAGGAGGCCGGAAACGGAAGCCACGTCAGCTTTCATGAAGCCGACACGGCTTGCCACGCTCGATGTCAATTGCTCGAGCACTTTCTTGTGCCCATCGCGCTTGAGCAAAAAGCAGTGCCGGATCGCGCCGCTTTCGTCCGTATACATTGCCTTTTCGCCCATTCGCTTCCCCGCGAGAGCCGAAACGGCGGCAAAAAGGTTGCCTTCAACAGCATATCGCGTCCGACTGACGCTCCCGCCCTGCACATTCTGGAACAGGGCCATCATCACGCTGTCTTCGGGACTGCCATCTCCCAAGAACGGCTTCCAGTGAAGACGTTCATAACCATTTCCGAAATCGGGGGATTTTCCCTTCGCTTCGGCTTCTTCCAGCGCCTGAGCGAGAGGTTGAGACCACATGGGCGCAATGGACCGGGCGAGGCCAATCCCGTCATCGTCCAGACGCGCACTCTTGAACGCCCATATCTTCGTGACGCCCTTAGCCTCAACTGTCGCTTGGTGTTCTTCGCGTAGGATCGCATAGACAGATGCCATCGGCATATCGATCAGGTGCTCCTCGCCGGGTACTGCGATCCGCACGCTCCACTCGCCAAGATTCAGGGGCTTCTCCTCGTTGAAGCGTACATCGGTGATCACGGCCGGGACACCGATCTCTCTATCGGTGTGATCTGTCCCGTCGATATAATCGACGGCGGCATTGAACAGCGTCGAATCTCGCAGCCTTGAGACCAGCTTGGGGTAAACCGTGACGATAGCGCCGGGTGCGAGTGTTGGTGCTATGTCGAGCAGGAAATCAAGCTTGTGCCCGGCATCGAGCACCATTTTCTCAAGCCCCTTGATTTCCTTTTCAGCATCGCGTGTCCATTGATTATCCCAAAACCCTTGGGCGACCTCCAATGGGTGTTCTGTCGCTCCAAGGCTGCGCAATTCGTCAGAGCGGTTCATCACACGGTCGAAAATCGGATCAGAGAAACGAATTTCCTGACCACTCGGCGCGAGGCTTTCCAGCCGCTCAACAACCGACATCTCGCGGCCAAGGGTTTGATCGATCATCCATCCCTTGCCCCGCGCTACCGCGTCCTCAACAGCCAGCACATCGATTGGCTTGATTGTCTCCTTGTAAGTCAGCTTGTTGAGCGCAAGGGGACGTTCGGACATGCGTGCTGATGCCGCGTTGCCACTTATCAGCGATGCCACTTCTTTCACCTGCGCCCGCCAGTCATATTCTCGCAGCCGCAGAGGATTTTCGCCGAGGGCGTCCAGCAAGGCCACGCGCATCTGAAAAGCGGTGTCCAGCTCGCCCATGATCGTGCGCTGCATGCCGGAAGGCAGCGCGATCATACGGCCCATCAGCTTCTCAGAATATTTCGTCTCGATATCGGATTCCGGGTCGATATCGAGCGTGACGGCAATATCCGGGTTATTCTTGAGATATTCGCGGCTGACAAATTGCCCCACCTCGTTGAGAAGGTCGAGCGTATCCTTAATGTTGGACTCGTTTTCACGGGTGGCCGTAGAAGCCGCTGTAAGCGAACGGTTCTTTCGGTTGAACAACTGCGCCAGACGATCCGAGCTGGCCAGCCCTTGCAGGGGCACCGTATAGAGCGGAGGATGAATTTGCCCGACACGATTGATGCGGCCGTCCATCTGGCGCTCCTGCGTCACATCGCCCTGCATCTGCGCCTTGATCATCTCCCGCTGCCGCACGTCGAAACCATTTGCGGGTGACGCCTGCGCCGACAGGCCCACAGCGGCCGACTGGTTCAGGATCAGAACATCCACACGACCGTTATTGAAGTCCGAAACAACATCGTGCTTAAGCGGCTTGGGCCGGGCGCTAATGACAAATCCGCCCCCATCTTCCGCTGGTCGCGACATAAAGGAACGGCCCGTGATTTCTCCCAATGATAACCCGTGCTTTTCGAGTGCCACGGCTAAGTCGTCGATCACGGTCATCGACAATAGGGAAAAGTCGGCCGCATCCACCCGCGCATTGAAATCAGCCAGCCAATCTTCGTATTCGTGAAGGCGAATTTCTGTGACCGCCCCGAATCCATTGCTTTCCTTAACGGTCAGCAACCGGTCAGCTACACGCTTGATCACATGCCCGAGGTGGGGCTTCTCAGGGAGGACATAGGCTGACCCCTTCATGATGCCCGCATTGTCGGCATCATCGAGGCCATCATTATCCCAATGGCTCGCGATCAGATCGCGCATCAACGTGTCGCCAGTATTGGCGACCGCCACCAGAGGCTTCCTGCCTTCGGCGATTGACTTCAGCACGAGGTCTTCCAAGAAAACCCCATTGATAGCCAGCGTCAGGTAGTTCGACAAATGATGGAACCGGGAGGCTGGTGATTGATAATGCACGCCGACCGAGCCTAGAGCACGGTCCCGTTCCGCACCCTCTGGCATCTGTTCGATGTCCTTTTTCAGCTCCTTTTGCCGATGCTGAGACCAATCTTTGACCTCGCGGCCGAGGGCCAGCAACTCGGACATCTTGTGCGCGAAAAGATCGACCTTTTCGAGTACCTGAGCAAAGCGAACCGGATCGACATCTTGCAGAGAAACAGTTTCGCGAGCGACTTCAGTGTTGTCGAGTTCACGCGCAATAAGCCCTCCCGACCGCGCCATCTCGTAAGAAAGCGCTTCCTGCAAAGCCAGCGGCTCTTTTTCGATCAGCTCCACCAGTCTGTCGGGCGGAATCCCGACATCCGGTAGCGCAGAGCCGTAGACGCGCAAATTCCGCGCACCCTTCAACGCCGTCCCTGACGCATATGCAACGGAACCACCTGCCGCTTTGACGCCCTCAACCAGTGCTGTCATCGAGAGACCGACGTTCGACCCCTCACCGGCTGCTCGATGAGCCTCGTCCATGATCAACAATGGTGGCTTGTCCTGCTTGCCAAGCCACTCCATGATCGCCGCAAGTTTCGCTTCCCTGCCCTGCGCGCCGAGCTGCGAATATGACGACAAGATCATGTTCATCGACGGATCAATCGTCTTTTCACGTTTGGCAGACGATGGCGATGCCCGGAAAACGAAACCCTCTCCACGTCGCCGCTCCCCCTGAAAATCGGGGTCAAGGATCGATGCATCCTTACTGCTGTTGACGATGTAGGGTTTGATAAACTGCGGCAGCTCATTGGCTGGCTTCCGCATTACCGTGGCCAGATCGCGCGCTACAAAATCCGTGAATAACGAGGCATTATCGGTGAAGAACAACACCGGCCGATCCTCTTTGAAGGCCGCACGGGCGAGCGCCGCGAGCTGACGGCCTTTCCCAACGCCCATCAGATCTCCGACAATAATGGATTCTGCCCGCAGCGCTTTATGAAGCGCAAGCCCTACACCATCGACCTGTCCAGCATGCAGCAAGCCTCCCAACTCGCTGACCTCAACGCCAAGGCTGTCTGCAACAAAATTATCTACCGGCCCGCGAACGCGCTCCAGCTCCGTGAGGGCAAGTGCGACCGGTTCTGCCAGCGCTTTTTGAATCTTGAGAACAGGGCCACCAACAAGGGAGGCGGACTCATACGTGACTTGGAACGGATCATTCTCAACAACCAAGTCATCGACCAGCACATCAGGCGAAACCACGAACTCGGCCTCGTCCTCCGACATCTCAAGTTCGTCTTCACTGACCGCCTCGAACACCGGTTCCTCGACACCTGGACCGACCGGGGGAACTGCCGGGACCAGAGCCGCCGGCACATCACCGTTGGGCGTCTCATCTGTCGTGATATCAGCGTCGTCAAAGTCGGGAGCTACGAACGTTCTAGCAACCCGGGTGTCTGGCGCCGAGCGCCGAGCCATAATCTCGTCCATGGCCAAACGTGCAGCATCGCCCCACGCGAATAGCTGATCAGTGGTATGGAGATATGGCAGCTCATCGGGGATTTTTTTCGCTCTCTCAGCGGAGAGCGGGTTTTCAAGCCGGGGGCCAAGGGCATAGACGATCACAGGGAACTCAGCGCCGGATTTCCGATAGAGCCTTCCGTCGAGCATGGCAGCGCCAGCAACCTCGAAGGTCGCATGGAGATAGTTGTTGAAGAAGCGTGTCGCTCCCTCAAGCTTGCCTTCGCCCATCATCTCACCCGGTAGAACTAGGAACGAGCGACCACTGTCCGCTCGCACCTGGTTCAACGCGTCATAGACGATCCGATGGTCAAGGCGTGAGATGGAGAGCGTGCGGCCCTCTCTATCAGCCACATTCTGTGCCTTGATCGCCTCAAAGGGTGGGTTTGCCAGAACGGCGTCAAACGCCATTCCTCCAAATCCACCTTCAGCGTTCACTTCGAAAGCTCGCGGCCTGATATTTACAAACGGTGCGCCCGCATCCTTCAGCACTCTTGTGCCACGTTCTGCGCGTGCCTTGTCCAGCTCAAAGCCTTCTATACGTGCTCCGGCCGCCGCAGCGCCGAGCGCCAGCGTTCCGTTTCCGGCCGTTGGCTCAAGCACCAATTCTCCCTCGCGGATGCGCAATATATCCTGTGCGACAGCCGAGATCGTAAGAGGCGTTGAATATTGCTGCAAACGCAGCCGTTGCGCATTTCGTTCGCCATGAGCGGCAGACCTATCAGTCAGCTCTCTGGCGACTTCACGGAAAGCCCCACCGCTGCGCACGAGGTTTGCAGCTTGGACCGCCAATGCGGCTTCAATTTCCTCCTGAAAGGCGAAAACGCTAAGGAAAGGAGACGCGTCATCGACAACTATATCCTTGTGCAACCGGGCTATCGATCCCCGGTCAAAGCTATCACCTTGCACGATAGCCAGTGCTACACCGGCCGCGCACCCTGCCAGCTCAGTTGTTCGAATCGCGCGTAGGAACCGATCACGATGCTCGCCTTTTTCACGACCGTTGCTGAAGCGGTCGTACTCGTAGTGGGCCTCATTCGCTTTGTTGACTGCTACTCGGCCCCCGATGGTTTCAAATACCTTTGAACCGGCGAGGTTAAGGCCGATCTGGCGCGGAGTGACCATATCACCCATGCCGGTGCCGCTCATGCACTCGTGAAAACGCTTGGACAAGAGCGCGCGGTCGGCAACATCGACGTTGAAATCATCGTCCCAAAGCCGCCTGATCGGAAGGCCGCAAGCAACCCACAAGTCGCTTGGATCGAGATCGCCGGGCGGTCTTACGACGAAAATCGTGGCTTCGCCCCTCGTAACCGTATTGAGAACGGGCACATTGCAATACTTCAGACCGCCCCGCACGCCGGTTGCCCGCACATCATCGGTCGTCGCAATCAAAAGATCGCCTGCATTGCCGTGCATGCGAGAAGCACGCGGTATATACGCGGCTCCGATGCCATCGACAGAAAGAATGGGGAGTGGAACGGAAGGCATACCTTAGCCCCGGCCCTAGAAGTCGCGACCCGGCGAGGCAAAACGCGCGGGCGGGCGACTTTGAAGCGAAGAGGAAGGCTTTTCTCCTCCAGCCGACAGCAACCTTTCATGCGCTCTAATCGCTTCCTTCGCAGGCGTCGGCGTGACCTCTGGCGCGGACTTTGGCAGTGCAGAATAGCTCGTAACTGCATACGCGGCCGGACGCTCTAAAGCCCCGCCGTCTGCACCGCGAATGGCTATTGCTATCGCCCCGGCGAAGGAACCCGAATGAAACAACTCTGGCCGCTTCAGCAGATTATCCATCGACTTCCGTACGATTGGCACCGTAAAGCCCGGTGTAAGGGCAACCGATGCCTCTCCGGACTTCACCACATCATAAATCCGTTGAACCGCTGCGCTGTCCTCGGGAGCGGCTTCGGACATCCGGTCGATGACGATCTGCGCCGAAACGCCAGTCGCCGCCGCAATTGCTGCCGCTGCCGCCGCTGAGTTGCTATCGAGCTGGCTACGTTTCAGCGTGTCACCAAAACCGTTCGACAATTGGAACTGCACGCCATTCCCGAGGTCAGCCTCAAAGCTTGCGCTCCGCATGTAGAACGCCTTGCTCTGCGCCTCGCCTTCTTCATTTTTCTCTGAAATCGTCACGATCACGGTTCGAGCCATAACGCCAGAACCAACCGGCGACCGAACGTCGAAAGCCTCTTTGACAGCGCGTTGAGCCTCATCCTTTGAGGAAGGTGACAGCAACACCGCCTTGTCTGGCTGGTAAACCTGTAGCCGCATCGAGCCATCGGAAAATTTCGAGAGTGACACCGTACCCGACATTGCTGCCTGAAACTCGGGATCGCTAACAAAGCCATATGCTGCTTGCGCGTAATACTGGCGATCACTGAAATCGAGCCGGGTATTGTTGAGCAAGATTACTCCGCCCGGCTTCACGCCTTGATCGTTTGTCCTATCGGCGAACTCGGATAGCTCTCTTCGATTGGCAAAGCGATCTTCCCATAGACGCACCCGCTCACGATCATCAACATCATTGCGGCCCTTCATCATGTTCGCCGCTCGCGCTGGTGACATGAGTTGGACGGTCAGCTCTTCGCCATTTTGAAGTTGAGTGCCCTTAACGGACGTTACACCGTCTTTTGAGGTGTATTCGCTCACACTGAGAGCGACGTTGCCGAGGGTGGCAGGCAATTTTGGACCAGCAAATTTCTTAGCACGTTCGGCCATGCTCTTCTCCAACCAACTAAATCACCGTCTGACAGACTCGCCAGCACTCACTGCGAAATAACAGACAGCAATCAAATTGATTGTCAAGCCGGACTCAAAAACACTGTCGAATCACCGACGAGGACGGACACGCCGAAACCCTACAGAGCAGCTAGTTTCCATGCATTGTCGAGGCCAATTGACAATGCATCTCTGTCGGAAAAAATCTCTCGTGTCGAATGGGCGACCACCTGACCGTAAGCTAAGGCAGTGGCCTTTCGCGCTTCTTCCGTCGCAAAGATCGTGGCTTTTGAAAAACGCACGTCGAACCAGCCACCTCGTTTTAAGTCCACGGAAAATAACGGTCTTTCGGTCGGCAGCATCCCGATTATTTTCCCGACATGTTCTGAGTGCCCCAAGACAATCGGCATTATGAAGCCGTCTTCCAGCCACAAGCCCGATGCAAAATCTGGAAATTCGGGTGCAGCCATCGCTTCACCAAGAAGCGCAGCGGCATCCGATCCGATCTTAGAGGCCGCGCGCTCGATGACGGCTTCATACAGCTCACGTTGCACATCGAACGGGTTGGGACATTTTGCTAATCGGGTAGCCACAACATCCGCAAACGCACCTTCGACAACGAATCGCGTTAGCTGCGAGACTGTGAACTCAGTACGTTGATCTGGTGCGCTCAAACCTTGTACCTACCTTGGAACAGTTTCATGATCACTTGCCGCTCGATCATGTCACGAGGCGTATAACCTTTACGGGACGCATAGGCCGCGAGCGCGATGTAGACGACCCAAAAAATGACGAATGGCCAAAGGAGGGGTAGCTTTGTGAACTGCCACACCATCCCCGTCGCGATCCCCGAGGGGATAAGCAGCATCACTGAACCATGAAGCCCTAAAACCCCATTGATCGGCTCGCCCGTCCAGCGCCACCCATCACCGGAAAAACTTACCCGCTCTTCATCAGCCATTCCGATCTCCTATGAACTGGTTGCATGAATAGGGCCAGCAGCGGATTTGCCCGACATCCAAATGTGTGAAGCGGGAATACACCCCTACACCGCCGCCTTTAAAAGTCATCGCCGCGATAGCCAGTGATCGAGGCGGATATCCCGGCACTTTCAGGTCAGCGGCAAGCCCACCCATATGAAGAGAGTTTCTAGCCGCAGTTTCTATGGCCGCATTATGCCGGGGCGTGCGATAACCGCTTGTGAGGATAAAAGGCAGCATCGAACCATGGATCATCGCCATCGTTGACTGAACCGACGACACGAAGTCGAACAGCGACGGCTCGATCCAGAGCGCCTTATCGTCATCCTTCACATCTCGCCAGAACCACGATAATTCCGCGACCGCGCGACGGTCCAGCTCGCCGTTGAACCGGTATCTAGCCGCGATGCTCTCACCCGTTGCCTCACGGTAGAGCTGTAGTGACCCAAAACCAGAAGTGCGAGGATCTGTTTCGGGCGCAGCCTTCTCGACTTCTTTTGTGAATGCCCGATCCTCGGCATCATCAGCCGACGGCGCGAACGGTATCCTGTCCTTCTTATCGACCGCACCCTCTTCGGCCGCAAAGGCTGTCGCCCCCACGGCCCACGCGCTCGAAAACGCCCCTACGAGGAATGAGCGACGATCCAGCATCTGTCAAAGTATCCGCTCTGAGCTGCTATAGCCGTAGCGCTTGAGCGCCAGTATTGCAGCCTCTTCCGAGATATTGCCGGATTTAAACTGTTCCGCGACAGTCGTCTTCATCGGCTTGCCTGATCCGCCGCGCGACATGAGGTCGTAGAGAAAGGCACGAGAGCCGAGAAAACCAACTTTCGTAAGTTCCTGCCGCGCGTCGTCATTGAGTACCACCCACTCCCGCAGGCAGACACGACCTCCTTTGGTATCTCTCACCAGTACCTGGCTGACGATCATATGAGTTGTCGCCACCGCCATCTCGAATGCTTGGCTCTGCATTTCACGCGGAAATTTGCCAACAATACGCTGGATCGCCAAAGCCGCAGTGTTTGAGTGAACCGTGGTATAGACCGCGTGCCCCGTGTTCGCCGCCTCTTGGGCTGCGGCCATTGTCTGATAGTCGCGCTGCTCGCCAACCACGATCAGTCGCGGCACGCGGCGCATCGCTTCTTCAATCCCCATTTCAAAACTGCTGAAATGCGTCGGGATTTCTGATTGCGCTATTACGCAGCGGTGAGACTGAATTGAATCAAACGTGAACTCAATAGGCTGCTCAAGCGTAACGATGTTGCCTTCAATGGGCGTTTCTTCTTCCATCACTCGCCGAAGAAGCCCTGCAAACGTTGTCGTCTTCCCCGATCCGGTCGGGCCAGACAAAATTACAGACCCCATCTCAGGCGTCGATTCCGCGATAATGTCTTCCTCAAGCTGGATGTCTCGAACGGTGGGCGGATGTTCGGGAATATAGCGCAGCACCATTTGCCCCCCGAGCGAGGCCCCGAAAGCGCAAGCGGTCACGTTCGCTCGAAAACGGTAGACTTTAGGCTCGCCATGCTCATCGCGATCCCCGAAATCACGAGCGTCGATCCGCTTATTGAATGACCGCGCCCCGGCAAGCCGCGTCTCGACATCACCACCCGAGCCGCTGATGTGTTTTGCAGCCCGCATGAAGTCCGTAGTGTCGTATGTCCACTCGGTCAGAGCGATCAGCGAGCCGAGCTTGTTCATCAAGATTGGGGAGCCAGTCTGGAAAATGACATCCTGACAGCCATTTCGCGCAGCGTAGCAGAGGATGCGCATAACATCCTCGCCAGTCTCAGTCATGCGAAAGCTTTGCGACAGATCGCGTTTACCCGACCATAGGCCAATCACCTGCGCATACTGCTGGTCCATCATTTGCCCTTCGCGATTGGCACCGGCACGTTGCGCATCGTCACATCAGCAGACCCCACAGGGAACGCATCCACACCGGCCTTGCCTCGGAATGTCGGCGAGACGACGATCTTGATCGTCTTACTTCCGCGAAGCGCTACGCGGCCGTCACGGCTGATCTGAAGAGCCTTGCTCTTTTGAGAAGCGATAGGCATCGAAATTGCGCCTCGGGATGCCAGATCATGGTAACGGGCCATTCCCTCGTAATCACGCCGCATGCGCCGTTCAGCTTCTTCAAAATAAGACCGAGCCTCGGCAATTCCAATTGACTGGCCTTCCTTGTACCCGCTTTGCCAAGCTGTGCTGTCCTCTTTAGAATGAGGACGCAGGTCGATGCCATTCTCAGGATCGGACTGCATGAACAGGTACGTGCGCCATGAAGGAGCCTGCGCTGTCACTCGCGCAGGAGTGACGATTTCAAACCTTCCAAGCGTTAACTCAAGAATCTGAGGACCATTCTTTTCAACGCGGCTGTTCGTGAGCACGACAACTGGCGGGACAATATGATCGTTGATCATAAGTGAGGGAAAAGGATAGGTGCGGTCCAACCAGCCCGCCATCTTATTGAGGGAGGCGTTAATCCGCTGAGCCTCCTGCGCATAACCGTCTCTGATACCGGCAGTGCGAGCAGTCTTCCTGACCATCTCTTTTCGGGCGGGACCCTGCCCCCCGAGACCGGAACCGGGCGGGACTTGTGGTCCACGTCTATCAGGCGTTTGACCACGCATATAAACTGAAGGATCGACAACCACATTCGACCCTGCTCCTGTAGGTGCTTGCAGCATCTGACCGGACGCAGGATCGCGGATGACGCTCTGGCCAGCCATCCCCGGCTGGTTCAGCATAACGCCCTGTTGCTGGCCCGGATATGCGCCGGGATAACCACCGGGATAAACGCCGGGATAAACGCCGGGATAACCAACTGCCGGATAACCGGGATAACCCATAGGATACATATTAGGATAAGCAACCGGGGGCTGATATCCGCCGGGATAGGCAGTCACCTGATTGGGATACACATTCTGTCGTACCGGCAGAGTGTCCTCTTGCGCATGCGCTAGGGAAACCCCTGTCATCAATATTGCCGCCGCAAAAGCGCCGTTCATGCGAACCATCTGATAGTGCCTCCTAGAAAATCAACCAAGGCAACATTCCCCGGTGGATCGCCCAAGCCTCGCTTGGCAGTTGCAATGCTCTTTTTCTCAAACCCGATTCGAGCAAACCGCGCTATCGCTGCCGCACGTTTCTCAACCGGTAGAGATAGAAGATGAGCGGATAGCTTCTCTTCCAATATCGTCAGGGGGAGCACGATCCCGGCTTCTCCTGATGTCTCATCATCCATTTGTAAATCACCCCTGCTCTCCCCAACGACGAGCGCTTTTGAGCAGCCCCCTTACTATACTAACTTCACATTGCTTCGCAATCTTGAAATCAATGTCCTTTATTCCCGATGAGGCTTCTTTCAGGACCGTTGCATTCCCGCCAGCCCCATAAATCGTTGATGCACCGTGGCGACCGATCTCAGCAATTAGAATTGGCCCAAACTCCCGCCACGCTTCGCGACGAGCTTGCGCAATATGCATAGTGATATCGCGCTTGCCTCGCTTGGCGTAGCAAACGCCGGTTTCGAATATCTCAGCGACCCCATTTACCGAGACGTTCAACCTCGTCTCAATGATCTCGCAGGTGCGCTTTTCAACGAACATGGCCGTCTCGATATCGACCTTACGAAACTCGACCTCATCGCCTTCAGCTCCATCAGAAACCAGTGCGATCCGCCACTCCTTTGAGCCAAAATCTACAACGGCAAAACGTCCCTTTTCCTCTTTGCCCCCACGAGGTGAAATCCCTGCAAATTGATCCAGCGAGAAATCAGCCAACACCGCTTCAGCCGAACCCATTACACCCAACTTTGAGACCAACAACGCGCTACCATTCGACAAGCGGCAGTTCGAAAGAGAAGAACGTAGATATGCCGCTTCATCGCTAGATGGGGCAACACCTGACCCGACCATTAGGACTGATGAGCCAGCTATCCCCAAGCGGTCATAAGCTGCGGCGATCATTACCGCCGATGAGTGAGTATCCGAGAGGGCCTTCGGCAACTCAGATTCAACGAAGCCTGTCCGATCTGAACGGTCCCCTACCCTGACAACCGCATCACCGTAAGTGACAACTTGGGGAGGCTTATCGCGAGGACCCGAGACGCGAGTCCCCAATCCTAGACGTGTTGGAAACTGAACCAGACGTGTCCCACCGGGAACCGTCGCCATAGCCTTGACCCAAACCGAACCAATATCGACGGCGCAATTTCGAGCGGTTACTGCCATGCTAATATTTATGAATTTGGAGCAGCCGCTGTGTTTACGTCAGCAGAGGCCGAGACCCGTGGAGCCATGGTGGTAGCGTTGTTCTCCAGCGTCCGCTTTACATAGGCGTCAGTTGGCTCATTTGATGTTGTCTGGCAACCGGCGAGAGTGGCGGCGACAACAATCACAGCAATTGACTTTCCAAGCATGTTCACAACCTTCTACAAATCAAATTCAATGTCCTTTTATGCCAGCTAGAGGATGAAATGAAAAGCACCAATTCGCTTGATGCCGAGGCCATCGGGAAGCCATCACCTGATAGCACGTGATATCACTTGATGGCAGGGATATGCTGCAATACATCTGATGATATCAGTGGTCCGTAAACGTAGGGGATGTTGTTTTGCCATCATTGAGAACGGAGAAGGCATATCGAAGGGCTGCGACCCGTTGGAATGCAGAACTGGCTCGTTGTGGTTTGGAGCCGACCCCCGAGAATTATGTGGTGGTCGCCACGGCAGATGATCCTTATCTAACTGATGCGAGTTGGCGCTTCATCAGAGCGGCGATAAAGTGGTGGATTACAAGCGAGATTGGTCATGAGGAAGCTGAGCGATTTACGCGCCTTTTTCGTGAGAAAAAGCCAGCCGTAAAGCCGAAGCTAAAGCTGCCAAAAGGCGTTGGGCCACAGTTAGAACAGGATTTGATCCATGTCCTTCGAAATGGAAATCGTGGACGCTTCCAGCTTCTTGCCGCAGATATGATTGAAGCCGGTATCGCAACAGGCTTGAGACCGGTTGAATGGAAGGATGCAAGCCTTGTTGATGATGTCTTGACAGTTCCGAACGCAAAGTATCGGCCGGGCGTTTCCGGTAATGGTGAGAAAAGAGAGCTATTCCTGCTAGATGACGTGATTACGTTCGAGCAGCGTTCGGCCATTGATAGGGTTATTACTGCCTTGAATGGCGTTGAGTGGGATGACATTGGAACGCATGTTCGCCGCGCCCTACGTGGAGCAAAGGCAGAACTAAGAAAGATGAAACTGATCACTCCCAAGGAGATGAAAACGCGAATTTACGACGCCAGACACCAGTTTGCAGCTAACGCGAAAAATACATTGGATTATCAAGGTGGTGAGGTTGCGGCAGCTATGGGACACCGTAGCGCAGTAACTGCACACACATCCTACGGAAACCGTAGGAAAGGGCGTGTTGGTCTCCCGGTTAAACCGTCCGCTGTAAGCGTTGAGAATGTCGATAAAAGGTCTCTTGCTAAGTTGGCCGGTTCAATTGCTAAAGCCGTTAATCAGTCCGTGAATATTGCTCAACCGAAAGCTTCTGATAATGGCGCTTCCAACCAGACTACGAATAATGAAATGAGCACGGCGAAAGTTCGCGCAACACCCTCACAGACATCGGGGTTCAAACCATAAATCAAGCCGTCTCGTATTGCATTATTTGCTGTCTTTGATAACTTCTAGGCTCTATTTTTGTGAGGCTTAGATGACGACAAAACGCGTTAGGTCGGAACGGGATGATAATCTCAGCTACGACGCGAAGAAGGCAAAAGAGATTTTTGCACGCAAGCTTGCTGACGATGCAGGTGGAAGGCGCAGCAATTCACAGATGAAGCGCGATGCTGATTTGATATTGACCCTCCTTCGTGATGGAGAGGTCAAAGGGGCCAGAATGTCTGTTTTCACAGCTACGTTCCAAGACCTCTTCAGCATCTCTCGTGAAAGTGCGGGTGCTCGATGCCGGGCTGCGATCAAATTTTTGAAGGATGAAGGCCGGGTTCATCCCAATGAAGACAAACATCCGGTATATTCTCTCAGCGAGTAGAATGAGGTGTGATGTGCGCGACCTGGCTGAAGTTTCGATGATTGATCATTTTCCGCGTGGCGGCATGGATCGCCGGGGCGCAGCCAACGCCAACGATGGCGCTGTTCATCGTGCGCCTAAGCGCGCCAGCTTCCCTGCCGACCGCCTTACGGTGCCCGCTAAGGGGGTTTTGATCCGTATTCCAGTTTCAATCGATATGTTCGATGACTGTGCTATTCGTGACAAGCATCTACCACAACCGGACCTTGAAGTTTCTATTGCTGTTGACGAGCAGGGCGCGTTCCTTACGGCGCGTCTGAATGGGGCGTCTTTCAGGCGAACAATGAGGCGTGTTCGCGATGATCAACGTGATCATAAGCCGCTTGGTAGACTGTTTATTGTCGGGAGAATTGTCACGCCGGGTGTCATCACCGATCCCGGTTTGCAATACGAGTACATTTGATCTGGTAAGGCTGTGATCCGATTTGGATCGCTCCCGTCACCTACGGCGCAATTTGGGAGCGCGGTTCCCGCTCGCGATCTGCTTCATGAGCGGTTCGGTAAGGTGATTATTTCTCAATTAGCGTCAAGGTTTCATAATCGATGAGCAGCCGAGTGTTTCCATCGGCGGCAATCTTGGCGTTGTCCATCATGAAGATCAGCATTTCGCCGACAGACAAGCGGTGATTTTTCTTGAAGTTTTTCATGCGGTCAGACTGGTCGCGTGGCAGACGCATGGAGGAATTATCTATCGTCGGCCTCACGTCATCGTCTGAATCGAAACGGGCGTAGTCAACGAGGACCCTGTTTGATCCATCTTCGTTGATGCCGGTGATGTTCATCAGGAACACGTAAAGGTCGCCTGTTGGAAGCCGGTGGAGTTTTTTAAAAGTCTCAACTCGTGCCGCCTCTTCTCGGGGAAGGCGCAACGTATGCATGTCAATGATGGGGCGTTCGGCTATCGCCTCGCCCGATCCAGCTTTCGATGCTCTTCGCGGAGCCATTATCTCCCCTTCCCCAACCTATGTCGCCGCATCTGGAGCGGACGCTTAATGTTACAATCAATACCGTGCAATGGAAAGTGATATCCTGCGAATGATTAAGATATGGGATGTCGAAATCTACGACGCATTTCATTAAATCAGATCATTGCGCGCTGTGCATCTATATAATGCTACCAACCGTTAGCACGCGCATGATAGCGATGTAAGGCGATATGAGGTGATAGCACGTGATATCATGCGGTGTACGCCGTGGTAATATGGCGGTCTTGATATCAGTTCACGATTCGATTACTCTGTCCTTGAGCGATAATAGGGAGCGTACACCCATGCCTGACGTTTCAGAAATGGCTTATAAGCCAACGAGCCTGCCCGTCGCTGCATGGGAAGCCTTGCCCTTCGCATTTTCAATGGATGTCGCAGAATCGCTGGCTCACCCTGCAATAAAAAGCCTCTTTAGGCTATGGGGTTCTTCAGACGGTGAAGTCGCTCGGGGCGGCTATACATTCACAGTAGATTCGGGTGATCTTTCTGTATCAACGGAATTCCTTAACGGAGACGGCGATTGGTGCTCTCTTTCCTTGTCCGGTGATGGTCTTGTGCTTGTAATTGGTAACAACGGCGAGCGGTTGAGGCTTACTGTCCCGGCAGATCAGTTGGATCGGGTCGAGTTATTCGAGGAATGGTTCCCGCACATCCAGCTTCAGTGAACCACAACAAGTAGCGAGCTGGTCTAACAATGAAAATCTTCCGACGCCGCAAGGTGGCTCAGACTACCGATGCTGATGATACGCCCCCGGTTGCAGATAAGAGGGGCTTTTTGCG
Organism: uncultured Phyllobacterium sp.; assembly: GCF_902479695.1. Classification (NCBI taxonomy): domain Bacteria; kingdom Pseudomonadati; phylum Pseudomonadota; class Alphaproteobacteria; order Hyphomicrobiales; family Phyllobacteriaceae; genus Phyllobacterium; species uncultured Phyllobacterium sp. The sequence continues at coordinate 55,432 of NZ_CABSQF010000024.1, forward strand.
TTGGCCCGGCAGGGTGATCCCCCGCCCTATTAAAGATTCTCACCGCAACGCGTTGAAGATGACGGTCTCGGCCTTCAGCGCTGATCGACCTGATTGTCCTGACTGCAAGCGTGAAGGCCGTAGCGGCGTTCTTGTGCCGATTTCGGGACGGCCCAACGCTAGACGATGCTCCGATCCAGATTGCGGACTGGAGATTACATTACGTGAGCTTGCGGACATCAATGGGCCTGTCGTCCATTATGCTCCCGAGGCTCGTAGAGCCTATTTTATTAGATCGGCGACCATTCTGTTTGTGATTGCTTGCGCGGTTTTGTCAGCCGCAGTGCTTTATAGCGGCTGGGTCGGATCGGGCCTAATGATGTTTGCGGCCTTTCTGCTTTCGATGCCGCTTTTCATGGGCTGCTTCGCTATGCGCTACCGCGCTTGGCAGGTCGCTGAGAACCGATTTTATGAGGAAAAAGCTCCACTTGGGGAGTTCATACAAGCAGAATTAGCAAATATATTTAAAAAACAATCCTAAATGGAACAATAATAAGGTGGGGGTAGAGAAATAATAAAATGCGAAAGGATAACGCTGTACACGAGGGCACCAGCCATTTTATTTAATTGTGACAATCTGACAAATCACTAAGCTTTGATTGTCACGGCATACCTACAGGAGTCTATCCCGACAATGAGAAATGAAGTTCTGCCGCGTGGGGAGGTGTACCAATGACGCGGAAGACGCAGAAGCGCGGTAGCCATCGTCCCACTGAGAGGCGATTGCGAACGCGTTTACGAGCAGTCATCGAGAAGCAGCGTGAGTACATCGGTGAGTTGTCGGAGCTTATGCGTCAGGAGCAGTCATTGATTGCCGAGCTGGACCATACCCCGCCTCGTGCAGATGAACTCCAAAATTTCGATACCGCCGCCCGGCGCAAAGCGCACGACACGCTCACTCAGTACATCGTCAAGCTCACTCAGCTCCGAGATTACACCAAAGATTTTCTCACCGTGATCGATGAACTGGATGACCTCGACAGCCGCCCTCGCCTTCTGCCCGTGAGAGATGTCGATACCGCGACTACCAGCGATCACATCACCAGCTTGCTTGATGGCTCCCAGTTTCAGATCCTGACGCGCAGTCTCGTCGGCTATGAGATTACGGCCGACGATTATCGCAGGCTGTTTGGCCTGCCAGATGAATATTTGCTTTGGACCAAGAAGGTCCAAGACACGCGGCGTGGCGTCGTCCTGAAACATCGGGTGTGGGATAAGAGGCGCGTTAGCAAAGGCCACGACGATGATGAAGGCTGAAAACGGCCACAGAGCTTCGTAGGGAGGCGTTTCGCCCCTCTGACGTTAGTTTCCCCATTGAACCTCGCATTTCGCTCTGTACGGGCAAATGCGGGGTTTGTTTTTTCCTGGCTGTTGGTAGTTTCGCAGCCTTGATAGATCGCTCCCGTCACCTACGGCGCAATGTGGGAGCGCGGTTCCCGCTCGCGATCAGGCTGCGTGCATTAGAACGCAAGTAAACGCAAATGCGTTCATGCACGTGCAAGCAAAAGAACGCGCAAGAACGCAACAGCAAGCGAAAGAACGAGACCGCACGCGAACGCTTGCAAAAGCTGTTTACAGAACGTTAAAGATTGATAATGTATATGAAAGATACCGAACGCATTTGAATGAGTTTGCGTGCGTGCTCACGCTACAATCCAAAAGGAGCGCTTATATGCCCGTTATTGCAGCATTTAATTCGAAAGGTGGATCAACCAAAAGCACGGCCCTGCTCGTGCTGGCGGATTCGTTGGCACGACAGAATGCCTCAGTGACGGTTATCGATACTGACCCTCAGCGATCGATCGCTAACTGGCGTGAGCAGGCGACGACATCGACCATTGAAGTCATTGAGCAGACATCGAGCACCGGCATTCACAAAGCTATCAAAGATGCCTCAGCCAAGAGCGCGTTTGTGTTCGTTGATATGGCGGGTTTCACGTCCGATATGAGAACCCCTGTCGTGAGCAGGGCCGATCTCATGATTATCCCGATGCAGCCTAGTCCAGAAGACGCACGAAAAGCCGCAGACTCCTTCGCATTGATTACGAGCGACGAAGAGACGCTAGGTCGGACGGTCGATAAGCGAATTCTCTGGTCGAGGACCGTACCGAATATGATTTCGCGCGTGGAGCGCAAAATCATGGCTGAAATTCAAGGGAACGATGTGCCTTCCTTCACAACCCACCTCCACGAGCGGTCTGCTTACAAGGCCATGATGCTGGAAGGCGTTCCACTCGCAGAGCTAAATCGCGACGAGTACAACGGTGTCGATAAGGCGATAACAAATGCCGACCTTCTCGCGGCCGAGCTGGTCGAATACATCATCAACAAGCAGGAGAAAGCCGCATGAGCAGCAAACCTCTCGGATTTGGGAACCGTCATATCGATCCAAACCCGGCCGATGTGAGAAACAAGCTTAGCCTTGCTGCCAGCATGAAGCCGACCCCTGTAAGCGACGATCTGCCGACCGCCAAGGAAGTCGAGCGAATTGTAGAAACGCAGGAAGGTACGATCCGACAGCAGCCGCTCAAGATCGCCAGCAAGCGCAAAAGCAAAGGGATCGTTCAGCCTCTGAACATGCGGGTGCGTCTGGCAACCCACAACCGGTTCGTGGAGCTTTCCAAGACATTGCGCATGCCCTACGACGAGACGCTTGAATGGGTTCTGGAAAGGGCAGGGGTGGATGAAGATGGGAATCCGCCAGCTCTCTAGTGGCGGATCGACGCGAGGACCGCAGCCTTGCTTGCGGTCCTCGCAACAGACGATTAAGCCCCGGCCATACCGAAAGCCTTGCACATGTTGTCGAGTCCGACTTCAAGGCCGATAGTGTTCGCGATCATTGCAGTGATGCCGTTGACGAAATAGCACATAATTCCCCCGATCAGATAGTAGACCGGTGTGCTCCATGGCACCATCTCGCCATTGGATTTGCGATATGCCGAACGGGCGGCGTTGAAAAGCGCCACCGTGCCGATGATCATCCAGATCAGAGTTACGGAGTATTGGAACTGCTGGCAGTACGTGCCCGTGATCGAGCCAGATTGCGCATAATCGAGAACATTGCTCGTGGTCGCATCTTCGGCGAGTGAAAAGGTGCCAGCCAAGCGGTAGAAAATAACTGCGCCCATCGCCGCTGCGCTGCCGAGGGCTAGCTTCATGATCGCGCCGGTAAACGTCGCCTGACGCGTCGAGAAACGGCTATTGCCGCTGGTGTACTGGTAGCCTTCTAAAAGTCCCATGCCGCCCACGATGACCCCAAAGATCGTGATCGACAGGATCATAATGGAGAGAAGGATTGAGTTGGCTTTGAAGAGATTGATTATGATTTCGGTGAGATCGGTCATCTTTTAATCCGCTTTCCCCAATTCCTTCAGAAGTGTTTCGTTGTACGCTTTTAGCTTCCGGTTCTCCGCCCGAACCTCCATCAATGCGTTCTCCAGCTCGCGGACCTGATCGCGAAGAATATCGACCTCGTTGCCGAACAGATCGGTGTCAGCTCCCGCAGGCGGTGCTTTGTATTGAAGCGTCGGCTGGTCTTCTGGCGCAAATTCATAGCGAGACACGTTGCCTTCGCCGCCCGGCCTAGTAATCACAGGGTCTGGTGCGCGCGCGTCCTGAGCTGCGGCCATCTGCGGTAGCGCTCCGCACAGGATCGGTAGCGTTATCGTGAAGAGAATTCGTGAAAACATACCTTGTCCGTGACCTGTTTCGAGTTTCATTCGACAATGTATCTCGATACGGAAACATTGTCATGTCGCCTTTCTTCTGGCAAAACAGTTTCCAGTCAAGGGCGCTGGAATCTTCGTCTGCGCCTTGTGCGAGTAGGAGTAGCACTCGCGCGCTTGAGCAAGGAGAGGAAAACTCATGCAGTTGAAGCGAACGGCCATAATTACTGCTGTTTCGGTCGCCACGGCGCTCTCGTCTACCGCCACCATGGCGGCACCGTTGACGTTCACAGAGCTTTTTAACCCGGCCGAGATCAACGATCCGAAGAATGTCGTTGCTTCGATTATGAACCGCTTGTGGAAGAACGATATCCAAGAGGTTATGGGCGCGAATTACGAGTTCATGTATGCCTCTTTTGAGGCGAAGGGTAACACTTACCTTGTCTCGATGATGGGATCGCCTCTGTGCGGCGCCAATTCTTGCTCATGGTACGTCCAGCGTGTTTCGCCTGACTTCAAGGTGCTGGCGACAAGTGAGCGCATCAACGCTTGCCAAGACCGGAATACGGTCGATGTGACTGACGACAAGCTTTCGATTTGCGGCAAACAGGTGGAGCTTCCATGATCAGATCCTCGCGCATCCTGTTCACGGCCGCGACGATCTTTCTCGCGGGCACCATGTTTGCCCATGCGGCCAGAAACCCGCAGCCCACCGCAACAAATTGCGGCTCGATGCTCAACAACATACGGCAGAGCGAGGGCAGCGGGAACTATAGCACCAACACCGGGAACGGTTACTATGGTGCTTATCAGATGGGCCGATCCGCTTTGATCGATGTCGGGTATATGCGCGGCGACGGCACTTGGACCGGTAAGAATGGCATCAACTCGCTAGAGGACTATCTGAATACGCCGTCGGCGCAGGACGCCGCATTTCTGGAATACGGAAACCGGAACCTCACCTATCTCGGGAATTACCAGCAGTACATTGGTCAGACGATAAACGGGGTCACTGTCACCCGTGGCGGCTTGATCGCCGGCAGTCACCTTGTCGGAGCGGGGGGCCTCAAAGATTGGCTCACAAGCGGCGGTTCCTGCACTGGCAGAGCAGTGGACGGCAATGGAACGTGCGCGGGCACCTATGTTGCTGAAAATCAGGTCAATGAGACGTGCAGCGGGGATGAGGTCGCGGCAGGTGGGGGCGGCTCCTGCTTGTCAGCCCATCCCGTTCAGAGTCCTGTTGTCTTCAGTGAGTACGGTGCCTGGAATCGCCCCGGCGCGGGTTCTGGTAACGGCTGGCATCGCGGATCGGACATCTATCCGCAGGGAGCGCAGGGCCAAGCTTCCACTAATCAGCCTCTATTTGCTGCCCATGACGGCAAACTGAGCGTCGGTTCGATGGGCGTCAAAGTGACAGGCAGTCAGTTCCGAACGCTCTATCTGCACTCATATTCGCGGCCTGACCCGAAAGACGTGAGCGCCGGGGAAGAAATCGCCAAGATCGGCGACAATCAGTCGGCAGGAAAACCGCACCTCCATTTCGAGGTGCAAGTTCCAGCAAGTGCCGTCAAAGCGAGCAAATGCGTGCCGGGATCGAGCACTGACGATTGCGTGTTTCCCGTAGGCGGCGGCAAACGCGATCCGAACGGCTATGCCACCTCGGATGCATTGTCGTCGGCATCCCCGAATACGTGGTATTATGTGAATCCAGAGCGCTACTTGAAAGAGCGCGTGCCTGTCGTCGGCATGGCTGCTGTTCGCGCCGGTCGCAGCCAGTCGCTCCCCAATACCTGCACGCCGGGCCAAGATGTTGCCGAGACACCGACCAGTTCTGGCGACAGCGACAATTCTGCCGCGATGGCAGGAGGCGAGGGGACTTACATGACCAGCGGAGGCAGCGCGGCGGCAAACGCCGACAAGGATTTGCGCTCGCTGGCGATAAATATGACCCGGCAGAATGCCCTTGAGCTTCGCGCAGCAGCTTCGCTGGCGCAGAACCTTGAAGGTCGAACCGATAGTGCTCTCGCACATATGCTCCTGTTGATGTCGCGAACAGAGATCGGGCAGCAGTGATGATCCGCGGTTTCGTGATCGCGTTAGTTTTCTCGGGGGGCGCGTTGGTCGCGTCTCCCGAAATTGCTTTTGCGGATGGATACGTTGGGCACTGGCTGCGGGTGATAACCGCCGAGGGGGAAGAGCCTGATCCAAAGAACAATGAAGGCTGTGAGGCTTTCTTGCGGTCAGACGAGTACGATCCCGACGAGAGTGCAGCGGCAAATCTGACCATCACGCCCCATCGCATGGAGACAGATGAAGAAGGCTCAGATGTTACCGGGGTCGTTGAATTCGGCCGGACTGAGGGAGGGCGCACGCCTTTTTCGATCAAGGCAGAACACGAGTACAGCGTGGTTGGCCGTAAAGGTTTCATCGAGCAGCACGACAGCAACTACATCTCGATCACCATCCATGATGTCCAGCTTGACGAGCAGGGCAGCGTCGGTGATGTGGTAATGCGTTATTGCCGCCAGCGCTGACGCCCGGCGCTAACGCCGCTCATAGATCGGTCGCAGCATCAGATAGACGGGATGAGCGACAATCGCGATCCTTCCCACCAGCTCATAATCTGAGGTCGAATCCGCAAGCCTCTCCATCTGCGCTGCCGTACCGAAGAGGCCAGCGAGAGCGAGCATGATTCCACCTAGCAGGAAAGTGGAGAGTAGCAGGGTGATTTGCCACGGAAGCACGAGAGATTCCGTGTAGTGCGCGACAAGGAACACGCTCGCGCCGCCACCCAATAGACCGCCGAGTGTTACGAGGTAGCTACGGCAATATGTGCCCCATGAGGCTTGTGATTTATCCGATCTCGTCATCGTAATCCCTACCGATCCGGCACCAGCTCTGGCACTTGTGCGTTGTCGTCGTTCCACATTTCGGACGACTTGATAATCATCTCATCGACCGTGTTGGTCTGGTTTCGTACCTTCGCTACCAGCTCATCAAAATCGCGCATTGTAAGCGCGTCAGGCGACTGTTTTCTGGCTTCTTGGACGATGGCCGTTATCGTGCTTTCCGCAATCTCAGGCCGTGTGCGGCCGGTCTTCAGAACAAGCTCTGTCTGCCAGTGATCGTACATTCCAGCCGCTTCCGGGCAGGGGGTTTGCATGCCGACATAGTTTAGAAAACGCCACATGCTTCTGTCGGCAAACCGCAGCCAGAGGAACGTGTTTGGTGCCATGACCCCGGCAGATCGAGCGGCTTTAAGTGTACCATCCTTGCCGTCAGTAAGCGACGATGCCAAGACGCCAAATACGTATCCGTGCCGCTGCACGATCCTGTCTATCACATCGACCGGGCGCTTCGGATCGATCCCGGTGGCGGGCTTCACGATGATCTTTGCCAGCTCTTCTTTCGCCCGCTTCGTTGTTTTGAAATTGGGGCCGACCTTTGCCAGATGTTCCGACAGGATTATCATGTTGGATGGCTGCTCGATGCCGGTGCCGATATCAGCACCCTTTGCTTTCTTTTTCTTAGGCTTCCCGGCCTTTTTATCGGGATCAGGGTAGTCGTATGGCCCGATCACAAGACTGTCGCCAAGCTTGGTCTTTTCACGGTTGATGTCGCGCCAGACATCTCGAAGGAACTCTTCGCTCGCATCCAAGACACTTGAGAGCTTGATGTCGCTGTCGTGAAGCGCATTCACGCGCACAAGGGCCGAGTACAGGATCACGGTCGCGTACCATGGCAATTCATCTATCGCAGCCCTTACAGCGGCGTCATTACGAAGGTTCACATTTAGAAACGGGTTGTGCGGCCCAAAGGGCTTCTCTAGGGCCTTTCGCAGAGCGCTGCGATTGATTGCCCGTTCACCTGCCTTTCGGTCCTCGTCGGCTTCTTCCGGCTTGGGGGAGGTCTGTTCTTCGTCGTTCTCAGGAACCTTGAATTTATCAGCGACGATAGCGCCGCTGTCGATCAGCAGCTCAAGTGCTGACATCGGCTGAGACGCAGGGCCGGAGCTGGCCGAATATCTGTGCATGGGGAATTTCAGGAAGAACTCGCAATGAGGATAGAACGGCGCGAAGCGCTGCATCAGCTCCTTGTGGCTCATTGCATACTCTGCATCCTTCTTCGGCCGCAGATAGGTAATGATGTGCTTGCTCTCGACCTTCGCTCTCATAAAGAGGCCGACCAGAACTATGATCCCGGCGCACACCACGCCGAAGGGAAGGGACGACAGAAAGATCGACTGGATACTCAGGTCCTTGCCCGGCGTGTAGGCGAAATAGTCGCCCCACGCGGTCAGTTTCCAAAGCGTGCCGGTTTCAGCAGTGCGAGCCGCGCGATAGAGCATTCCTACTGGCGCGCGGAAAATCACCCATACTACAGTTAGGATCGCCAGACAGAAAAACAGCGCCGTGCCGATTTCCAGCCATCCGACGCTCTTCTGATCCCTTGGTGCCATTTTCCCTTTTCCCACTCGATCATTGACAATGATTTCATTAGCGGAAACGTTATCAAATGTTTCAGCGATTTGCTATCAGGAGGGTGCAGTGAAACTCATGATTGTCGAAAGCCCTACCAAGGCTAAGAAAATTGGATCGCTGCTTGGTTCCGATTGGCGAGTAGAGGCCAGCATGGGCCATATTGTAGATCTTCCAACGGACCAGATGGCCGTTGAACCGCAAACATACCAGCTCACCTATGTAGCATCCGAGCGCGGCCGATCTGTCATCAGCCGGTTGAAGCCATTGGTCGCCGAGGCCGATGCCATTTATCTTGCAACGGACCCGGATCGTGAGGGGGAGGCGATTTCCGAGCATCTGAAGCGTTACTTGCGCATCGAGCGGTATCAGCGGGTCACATTCAACGAGATAACCGAGACCGGTATAAAGGCGGCACTCGCCGCGCCTCGCCCGATTGATCGGCGGCTTGTCGCGGCACAGGAGGCACGCAGAGCAGCGGATCGGTTGATCGGCTACCGAGTGTCCTTTCCGATATCGACGGCAGCGGGGCAGTCCCTGACAGCCGGTCGTTGCCAGTCGCCCGCAGTCCGCCTCGTTGTCGAACGGCAGAATGAGATAGACCGCTTCAAGGTGACAGACCATTTTTCGGCGTTAGCGGAGTTTGAGAACGGCTCGTGGACCGCCGAGTGGCAGACCAAATCCTTTCTGCAGGGCGATGACGAATACATCCTCGATCAGAGTTTGGCCGAGCGAGCTGCGGCTTGCCGCCGCTTCACGGTGACGGCAGCGGCCGAGAAGCCCGTTGCCAAGGGACCACCCGCACCGTTTACGACCTCCGCGCTCTTGCAGGCGGCGGGAGCCACCCTTGGATACCCTCCAGCCCTGACACAGAAGCTTGCACAGAGCCTTTTCGAAGCCGGTTTGATTACCTACCACCGGACAGACAATCCGAACCTCTCAGATGACGGGATTGCGGCTATCGGTGCCTATGCTGAGGGGCAGGGATGGCAGCTTTCGGAAAAAAAACGACGCTGGCCGCTGCCTGAAGGAGCACAGGAGGCTCATGAGGCTATTCGACCAACTCATGTTGAGGATCGTGAGGCGGGGGAGGATGACAAGCAAAAAGCGCTATACAAGCTGATTTGGCAGCGCGCCGTTGCCTCGCAGCTCGCAGATGCCGTCTACAAAACAGTGACGCTCGATCTCACGGCCGATGCCGGTGGCGAGCGCTTCCATTTCCGTGCTCGCAGCGCCGAGCTGGTTAAGCAAGGGTGGAGGATCGTTGCTGCGGATGAAAAGAGCGATGACGAAGATGAGGACGAGTCGACCAACGGGCGCGTCCCGATGCTACAGCCAGGTACTTCCGTGACAGCGACGGGAGGCAAGATTTTGCGCAAGGCGACAAAGCCGCCCCGGCGCTACACCGAAACCAGCTTGATCCGCAAACTTGAGCAGATGGGCATCGGTAGGCCATCGACCTTTGCGGCTATCGTATCGAATATCTGCAACAAGAAATATGTTGTGGTGGAAAAACGGTATCTCGTCCCGACACAGAGCGGCCGGGCCATCGTCGGAAACCTCGTCGGCCGTTTTGACTTCGCCGAATACGACTTCACCAAAGACCTCGAAAAACGCCTCGATCTCATAGCGGAAGGCAGAGAACGCTATGTCGATGTGATCGCTGATCTTGATCAGCGCCTCGATGTTGAGCTTGGGAAGCTCGCGAGCGTGAAGCCTGCCCACCCATGTCCTAAGTGCGGCAAGGCGCTGCGACTTGTGACGGGTAAGTCGCGGAGCTTTTTCGGTTGTTCGGGCTATCGCGATGGATGCCCTGTCATTTGTGAAAACGACAACGGCAAGCCGGGAGCAGTCATCGAGCGGTCGGATACGCCTTCTGAGAAGCAGGCAGCGTTTGCAAAGCGGATCGCGGAAGAGAATGGCTTATCTCTGCCGGAAGAGGTTATGGCGTCTGCAAAAGCTCTCTCGGTGTGGATTGATGAGGCCCTTGCCGCCGCGCCGCCTCGACTTGCCAGCGACAAGCAGCGTGAGTTCATCGCGACCTTGATCGAGCAAAATGGGCTACAGCCCCCTGCCGGATGGCCGGATAATGTCACAAGCGATGTGGCGAGCGCCTTCATTTCCAAGAACGGGAAGGCTAAGGGAAAATCGAAGCCCGCGCGCAGGCGTAAAGCTTCATGACATCAGCAGGGGAAACAGATGGGCGTTCATCCTAAACAGCCGAACCAGATTGACATCGATGTGGGCAATAAAATCCGGCTGCGCAGGCGACTTACTGGCATGAGCCAGACGGCTCTAGGAACAGCGCTTGGGATCACATTTCAACAGGTCCAGAAGTACGAGAAGGGCACAAACCGGGTCGGCGCAAGCCGACTGTCGGATATGGCCCGCATTCTAGGGGTGCCGGTTTCGTATTTCTTTGAAGATGGGCAAAGCCATGATGTGGCTGAAAGCTCCGGGGAGTCTGAACTTCTTACTCAGTTCGTTGGCACTTCCGAAGGTCTAGCCTTGAATCGTGCGTTCGCGCAAATACCCGATGGGGGTATCAGACGAAAGGTTCTCTCACTGGTGAAGGCTCTAGCCGACGAAGAGCAATGACCGGATGGCCGTCCTATTCGGCGTTGTTCTTGAGTGCCATAATCGTTCGTGATGCCTGCGGCGCTCCGCTGATCAGGTCAGCTACGATCTGATCGTCCCCTCGCGTACTGATCGATATCGAGCCGAAGCCGAGTATCCGGCCGAGAACGGATTGCGTAAGCTGAACGCCTATGATCTCTCGAACAGAGGTCGTGAACATATCTCGGCTGATGAAACCGGTTCGCCAGAGCACGCGGTTACTGAAAACTCTAAGCTCTGTTGTCATGTACCTGATGAGGCACACGAGCACTTGTGTTGCAAAGCCCATGGCAATGATGGCGGTCGCAATTCGGCAGACAAGGAAGATCGTGGGGTAAAAGCTCTCGTAAAGAGATAACCCGAGCACCATCGGGCCAAGATTGTGCATAAGGTAGAGGTCAGAGGTCCAGACGTACCAGAGAGCCGCTGTTCCGAGGCCAGCAATCAGCACCGGCCCGACGAATATGATTTTCGAGAGACGGTAGATCGTCAGTGGTTCTTGTTCGCCGTCTTCCATCCATCACTTCCGTTGTTTGTTTCACAACGAAGTCATATCATTTTTTGTTGTCGAAGGAAAAGCGGGAAAGGGGCGCATGAGCGCCCCTTCTGGTTTCAAGGTAGCCAGCGTTCGCGCGAGCACCAGTCGTCCAGCCAGTCGGCGGCAACCTTGTAAACGATCCACATGACGAATGCACCGCCGAGACCGATTGATGGAAATCCGGCCATAAAAGCGACAGTGAGGACGATAAGGGCGTGAAAGCTTGCTTCGATAGATGTGCTCATTTTGTATCTCCAAGGTTTGAGCCGCAGGGAGATAACCCCTGCACCTTGATTCTCTCCCGCTTCCTTGCAAGGCACAAAAAGGCCCTCGAATCCGCCGATAGCCGATCAGACAGGGTTGGGTCGGAACCGCTCAGGTTTCCTTGTTTCGGGTTTTGACGAGCCGATACTCCTTGGAGACGACGCCGCTCTCACTGGCTGCACCAACCATGGCAGCTCTTACCCACACGGTCTTTTCAGGTAGACGACGAAGGTGGCCCCGGCGAAGATGAAGACGGGGGCTGGCGTGTGTTCCACTTGCGCTGCCGGTATTACCGGGGGACGGACGATCAGCGGCCAGCGCCAGAACCTTATAAGAAAAGAAAGGCTGCTTCCCCTTGGCAATCCGCGCCTTGTTCAGTTTGGCAGGGGCTTCAATATCCGCCGTCGCTACGTTTTCGCAGTTGAGGACTGCACACGCTTGAACCACGGCCATACCTTCATCCCTCGTGTCGTTCATTATGTTCGCGAATCCGGTTTCACGGTCGCTTCTCGCAATGACCGCTTCGAAATGCTCCGGCTGAAGAATGAACGGCTCTGCTGCAAACTGCTGCGGCTTTTTGGGCAGCAAACCGGCGCTGTTAAGGGCTTCCATCGCGCGGGCGCTCAAAGGGCTGACTTGAGCCTGATCGACTGCTGCCAAGCTGTTCTCGTAGGGAACGAAAGCCCCGCCGATACCTACATTCCACGTCTCGATGACATCCAGCCATGAAATAGGAAGGATAAAGACGCCTCCCTGCGGAAAGCGATCTAGGATGACGTTGAGATGCGCCAGTTGCGGCGGCGTTGCACCTGGCTCCCAACAAAGGGCAATGCGACGGGTTGACTTGTAGTGATCGAGATAACCCGCGTCCTTTGCATCGGTTTTCTGCCAAGGAGCTTCGAAAGCAACGAGCGGGAAGGGGAGCTTCAGGAGGTCTATGTGCGCTTGCGATACGTGCAGCGGATCAAGCAGCTCTGCGCAGTTGGGCAGGATAAATTTCACTGATCTGCGAAGCATATCGCTGACGATGCGGATCGCGTTGATGGACTGAACAAAATGCGGGGGGAGACGCTGTACGACCTCTTTCATGCTCTCAATCGCATGGGCGCTATAGTTCAGCGCCGTAAAGTTCTCGCCTGTCTCCATTTCTAGTCTCCTTGCCCGTAGATCACTTCCAGAAGACCACGGGCATCCGCGTCTTCAATTGCTTTCAAAGCCGCCGCATGTCCGGCGACATTTTCACGTTCTCGTGCGAAGCGCGCTTCAACATCGCGCTTGAGAGTTTGGATCAGCTCGTGCTTCTCGGCGGTAGGAAAGACGGCATAGTGCTCAGCGGCCGCGAAGGCGACGTGCGGGATCGTAAACTCGTCAAGCGTCGGTTCATCTACATGATCCGAAGGCATGGGATCAGACCTTCACAACATATTCGGGCTTGATGGGAATGCCTGTTTCCATATTGACGCAGCAAGGCGGGATGGGGATCATGCGGCCATCAGCCAGATGGCGAATATGACCTCTTCGCCAGTGTGGTTTGACGGTCCAGCCGCCCTCTCCCTTCCGGTTTTGTGATGCCTGTTGGCTGGCGCGAACATCGATCACGATCATTGGGCCAATAGGCGGCTTTTTCTTCTGCAAGCGCTGCTTGTTCAAGCGCGCCGGGGCAGGCTCTTCCCGGCGGATGGCTTGCGGAGTGGCAAGGGCGCCGATCAGCGCCGCTGACACACCAAAGCCCGTGTCCACGAGCAGTTGCGTCGAATCGTTGTCGGCGTGGCTGACAAGGACGTGCTTGTGATCGCCGCAAACTCTCTGTCCGACTTGATTCAGGAAGACCAAGCCATTGCGGCGATGATTTTCGAACATGACGCGCACGGAAAGCGAGACGAGCTTTCCATCGATAGGGCTCATATTTTTCTCACAGAGAGCCGCCATATGGACGTGCTCATCGAGCACCTTCTGCACCCACGAGACCCAAAAAACATCGTGAGGGATAGGAGCAACTTCCGCGTCCCATAGCTCGTTGGCAAAGTCTATGAATGTTTGGAGGGTATCGTCTTTGGGGTCTGCATCGAGAAAGCTGAAGGTAAATTCGGCGGCGCTGGCGGCGCACGCCTCAACATGCCGGGCCATCTCATCGATCTCATTGGCCTTCCATGGCTCCATTGAGCGGTAGTGGCCGGATTTCAGGTGTTCGAGGGCTGTGTGCAATCGCATTGATGGATCTCCGGTTTACGACTGACACCATTGGTTTCGATCACGGTATCCTCCGCGATAGGCATGGCCGAGGCCGAGCTTGATCATCTGGTCTGCAATGTCTCCATGCTGCGTCATCACCTGCGTCAACACGCGGCCATAGCGATCTTCGCCTTGATCTCGGTATTGGATGCCGGGCGTGCTCATGAGACGCTGAAGCTGTTGGGTAGCGCGATCCGCAAGCGCTCGCTCCTGACCGCAACGAGCGCCTTCGCCAGCTTCTGGTGCGTCATAACCGACGATCCGGTACTTAATGCCGTCCCGCCAGAACGTGTCTCCATCGACGATGCAGGTTATCCGCTTGCCCGTAGTGCAGATCGGCCATTGATCCTGTGCTGTTGCGGGTAATGAGGTGGTGAGTGCTGCGAGAGCAGCGATTCCAGCTCTGATATGCAATTCTTGCTCCCTTCAATTGTCCTCAGCTTCGCGCTCTTCGGCTGCTGCCTCGATCTTTTTCGCCAACTGTTTTTTTACCCGGCGTGTCGCGCCGGCATCTTTTTGATCGGGGAGGTAGTATTTCATGTAGGAAGAGGCCGTTTCGATATCCTTCTCAGTGTGGCCGAGCGCTTCTGCGAAGAATGCGGCTTTCGTCTTCGACTTAGGCCGGAAAAACTGGTCCGCGATTTCCGCGTACAGTGCGCGAACGTTATGCGCCTTGATTTTCTTGGCTTCGATCACGTTCGGCGTGTCTTCGAGCGAGACTTTTGGCCAGAGTTTTTCGAGGATTTCGTCACGGACGGCGGGAAGGATGCACTTGGGGTTCGGAGCGCGCAGCAAGTCTGCTTTGAATTCGTCGCTCGTCATCTCGCGCCATATCTGGCCACTTTCACTGTAGCGGAGCACCATCCAAGCAAAAATGACATCTCGCGCTTTTGTCAGCACGGGGATCGGAAACGACTGGTCGAATTGCGTCCCCTCGTTTCCACGAGTCTTTGCCTGTCCGGAGAATAGGACGCGCCACGTCTCGTAGCCACGGCCACGGGTATGTTCTGTGTTCGTGGTCGGGTCTGCCATAATCGGCAGGGGCGAGAAGACGCCTTGGCAGAAGATTTCGAAAGGGCGACGGCCGGTCAGGATACCGAGAGCCACGCCGATCTCGACGGCGCGTGTTCTCGATATATCAGAGGCCGTTTCACGAGCTGCTTGTTCCAAGGCGCTCCAAGAGGCGTCTGTGGCCGGAATAAGCTCCTTTGCGCGATCTAGGATATCCTGCCAGTGTGGCATAGGCACCAAGTCGCGGTGTTGCTCAACAATTGCATCTCGATATTGGATGGATCGGGCCTTTTGGGCATCTTCGGGTGGTCTGACGATGGAAAGCGTTAGTTCATCATCCAGTCCGCGTCTGCGAAGCTCGTTGCGATAGGCGGCGGTTGTCGTCAGAACGGTGTTGCTCTTGAGGGTTTGCAGCATTTCGTCCAGCTCCGACTTCCAGAGCTTCCCGAGGCCGCGCTTATAGACGGCGCTGGCCTGCTTTTCGGTCTTGCCCTCTGCGAGCGAACGATCGTGCTCTTCTTTGAGCGTTTGAGCTGCTGTGCCAAACAGATCAATACTATCGGCGCGGGTCGCCTTGCGCCCGCCAGCGCCGCGAGATTCAACCGTGCGGAGTGGATCGTCAGAGCGGTCGAGGACCTTAACGAAGTGCAGCGCCGGGTGATTGTCACCGTAGGCTTCACGAATTGCATTGCGGTAGCGCGAGGCATAGATGTTGCGCGTCGATACGGACTTGTCCGCAAACGTCTCCCATTCCTTTTCCCAAAGGTCGGCGTAATCATCGGCGTCGGCTGTCAGGTTTGCAACAAATGTTGCAATGGCATCCTTGACCACCGGGCGACGGCCGGTCTTTGCACGCTGCTGTTCGTCGGCGTCGGTCTTCTTCGCGTTCATTGAACTTTCTCATTTCCTTGATGTGCGGTGATCATTGGCGAAGGCTTCATGAAGCCGCTCACTGCGGTTCGCTTTCATCGCTGACTGTGAAAACCACCGTTTCACCTTCGATAGTGTACGGCACCTTTTTGCTAAGGAGCTGATCGGCCGCGATTTCCGGCAGATTGTAGGTTTCCACGATGACCTTGCGCAGTTGGGGCCTGTCGTCTTCGAAATGATATCCATTAATCGCCCATGCGACGATTCCGGGCGTGTGAACGGCGGGGCTTGATCCGAGACGGTAGGTTGCCATTTGCGATCTCCTTGGATGACTATGGAGGCAGAATAAAATAAAAATATATGGTCGGCAACATAAAAAGTAAAAATAACGACTGTTTATTTTATTAAATTGAGGGAGCAAAGCCCGATTATGCCCTTGTAGCGCGTAGCGTCACATGCTACATAGGAGTATGATAATCGGCTTTCGACACAAGGGGCTTGAGACCCTTTACAAAACCGGCTCTGCCCGTGGGGTTCAAGCTGCTCATGCGCCGAAGCTGTCCCGTATCCTTGCTGCCTTAAATGCAGCGGCATCGCCTGCCGAACTGAACCAACCAGCCTACAAGCTACACCCCTTGAAAGGGACGCTGAAGGGGCATTGGTCGATATGGGTAAATGGCAACTGGAGGGTTACTTTCCGGTTTGTCGGAGCTGACGTGGAGTTGGTCGATTACGTGGATTATCATTGAAGGAGACATACAGTGATGAAGAACCATCCCCATCCGGGCGAGCTGCTTCGCGAGGATGTTTTGGTGCCTCTCGGCATTGAGGTGACTGACGCGGCGCAGCGCCTTGGAATTGCCCGGTCTACGCTCTCTCGGATCATCAACGGGAAGGCTGGCATTAGTCCTGATCTGGCGATCCGGCTTGAACGTGCTGGCGTCAGCACCGCACGGTTTTGGATGAATTTGCAGTTGAACTACGAACTGTCCAAGGCCGAAGCGCGGGATCAGCCGGAAGTGAGGCCATTGCAGTCGGCAGCGGCTTGAAAATCGGAATCGTTCGTTCATTGGATTTGGCACGCCCAAACGTTACCAGTCTTTGCAGGATATCGAGGGAACCAAGATGAACGTCGTTTTTGCAGCAATAAGCGCCAGCCTCTTTTTGGCAATGCCTGCGATGGCTCAAAAGAGCGAAGTGAAACGCTCTCAACCATTTCAGGCGCAGGAGCGTTGCGAGACCAGATTGCAGGGACCGGAGCAGGAGCTATGCGAGGTGGCACAAAAGGCGACCCATGCGCCTAGCGGAAACCAAGAGAGCAGCGGAAGACAATAAGGGCACAGCCAGGTCATCGGGGCCTAGCTGCCAAGCGTACCAGCGTCCCGCGCCATCTCTTCTGCTGTACCCCATGCGTCTTCCCGGTCTTGAGTGTAGTATGCGATTGCCTCTGCCCTTTCACGCGAAAGGTTGGGGCGAGAGATGCGATATTCGCCCTCCCGCTTACTGATTGTCAGGCCGAGGGCGCGCACCGCGCCAAACAGGGCCTTGTCGTTTCGTGTGGGAACGTTGAGAGCATCGGCGATAATTTTGGCTACAGTCACCATGTGCATTCGATCTCCGGTTAGAATTCGTATGTTCGAGTGCCGTCCGGCAGCTCGCAGGCGATTTCCACGTGCAAGCTTTCGATCTCGTCCGTCTCGTAGTATTCGTCACGCCACTTGATCGCCGCTCCGTAGCTCTCAGCCGTGTGCACGTCGCATTCGCGCTCGTAGCCTGCGTTTTCCACCACAGTGTATCGCTTCTTCATATCAGCGTCCTTTCGGTGATGCTGCGGGCATCGAGGGGATCGTGCCGTAGGTGTACGTATCCAGCTTCTGGTTGGCGTGCTCGCGCTCGGCCTTGCGGATATCGCGACCATATCTGAGCGGATCAAAGTAGAACTCGATCTCAAGGCCAAGATCGCCATATGTGGCGACGTAGAACCGGGGCATTTCTACCCCGGCGCTGTTTAGGCATTTTGTCATCTCATCGTTTCCTTGTGGCTGATTTGAAGGTGTGTTCGACGGTGATTTTGAGGAAGAGGGGGATGGAGATTTCGAGGGCGATTTTGGTAGAGCCGTTGGGTTTGAGCTTTGCGAGGATACGGGCGAAGGAAGCCTTGAGGCGTCGGCCGGTTGCGCGGCAGAACTGGAACGTCTGGAACATTTGCGGACCTTTCGTTAGGCATCAGCGCCATGTGAAGACTATAGGCTTGAGGCCGCAGGCGGTCAACATAAAAAGTAAAAATAACTGAAAATAATTTTACGAAATAGGCGATTAAGGGGCTTGCGTTTAGTAAAAATATCAGGCATATTGAGACCATGAAGAGCGGGAAAGCGGGTTCCACCATGACGACGACGAGAAAAGTAAAAAAAAGCGAGAAAAGTAAAAATAATTGTTGACCTGAGCGCAGAAAACGGCCATAGTAGGATTGGAAAAGGCTCCGATATTGGCTGAACGCGCAAGAAAAGTAAAAAAATCGCGATATGGGCGATAAAAAGTAAAAATAATGCTTGCGATTAGTAAAAATAGCTGGTAATATAGTAAAATTATGCGGGTGAAAGGGACACAGGCGGCGCGTTTAATAT
>NZ_CABSQF010000025.1:0-68053 GCF_902479695.1 uncultured Phyllobacterium sp.
GCCAATGGCCCCAGACCAGGTTTTATTCGGCGAGAAACGCGGAGCCAGTTTTGGCCCGCCCAGTGCCCGCCCGTTGAAATAGGCAAAGATATCGGTCGACCAGACGACGGCAAACAGGAACAGAACAGCGGCAAAGCCATCTCCCGTGTCGCCGCGCACGAACGTCAGCGCGATGGCCGGAAATCCGGCATAGAGCAGACCGATCGCCGGCCACAAACCGGATTGCCGTCCGCCCAGCAAGGCTGTCAGCGCGGCTCCTGCCAGCAATATGGCAATGATCAACAATCCGTTGTGCGACAGCAGCAAAAGTCCAAGCACCACGATCAGGCAGGCCCAGGCAACGCCGCGGGTCAGCGGACTGGAGCGATCGAGCGTTATGGCATGCCATTCATAGAAGACACCCAAACCGATGGCACTGGCCATGAGCGCGAATGGCACGCCGCCAACCCAGGTCAGGGCGACGGCGATTGCAATCATGACAACGGCACTGAGGGTTCGTTTATGCAGATTGCTGAGACGGCCGGTGCCCTTGTCCGGTGCGGATGGCCCCGAAGCCGTCACAGAGCTATTTCCTGCTGATTGACGCCGCCAAAGCGCCGCTCGCGCATATGGAAGGTTTCGATCGCTTCCGCCAGGTGGGTGGATTTGAAATCCGGCCAGTAGCACGGCAGGAACATGAATTCCGAATAGGCCGCCTGCCAGAGCAGGAAGTTCGACAGCCGCATCTCGCCGCTGGTGCGAATGATCATGTCAGGATCCGGAATGCCCGCCGTATCGAGCCGCTCGGTGATAGCCTCGGCGGTCACCTCGTCCTGCGTCAGGACACCCGCCGCCACGTCGGACAGCAGCGCCTTCACCGCGCGGGTGATTTCATTGCGCGAACCGTAGTTGAAGGCAATGATCAGCGTCAGTGCCGTGTTCTTCTCGGTCAGGCTTTCTGCTTCCGTCAGGAGGGCGCGAATATCCTTCGCCAGGCCTTCCCGCTCGCCGATGATGCGCACACGCACATTCTCGCGATGCAGATCAGCCAGATCGCGCCGGATGAACAGCTTGAGCAGCCCCATCAGATCCGACACTTCGGATCGCGGGCGCGACCAGTTTTCCGATGAGAACGCAAACAGGGTCAGGTATGGAATGCCCATTTTGCCGGCGGCGCGAATGGTCTCGCGCAGCGCGTCGACGCCCGCCTTGTGACCGGCGGTGCGTGGCAGGCCACGTGCTTTTGCCCAACGGCCATTTCCATCCATGATGATGGCAATGTGGCGCGGATTGGACATGGCATTCAACCTCCGGTGGTATTAACGGGCTAAAAACAGACTAAACCTGCATGATTTCCGTTTGCTTGACTGCAACAACCCTGTCCATTTCGGCAATGGTCTCGTCCGTCAGCTTCTGTACTTTTTCGGAAAGAACGCGGTTGTCATCCTGACTGATCGCGCCATCCTTTTCGAGCTTTTTCAACTCGTCCATGCCGTCGCGGCGCACATGGCGGGCGGCAACTTTCGCCTGCTCCACATACTGATGGGCAATCTTGACAAGTTCCTTGCGGCGCTGCTCATTGAGTTCCGGCAAGGGAATGCGCAGATTGTTGCCGTCGGTGATCGGATTGAGGCCGAGACCAGACTCGCGAATGGCACGCTCGACCTTGCCAACCATCGACTTGTCCCAGACCGAGACGGCAAGCATGCGTGATTCGGGCACGGTGATGTTGGCGACCTGGTTCAGCGGCATATGTGAGCCATAGGCCTCGACGGTGATCGGCTCCAGCAAACTCGCCGACGCACGGCCTGTCCGCAGGCCATTGAGGTCATGTTTCAATGCCTGCACGGCACCATCCATACGGCGCTTCAGGTCATTCAAATCGAGTGCATCACTCATATTCAACGCTCCTATATTCTTTCCGTTATTCTGGTCAGCCCCTGCGAGGTTGGCGGGTCAATCGTCGGAAACGATTGTCGCGCGTCCTCTGCCCTGCAGAATTTCGGCAAAACCACCCTTTTCGTGGATTGAATAGACAATTATTGGGATATTGTTCTCGCGCGCAAGGGCCACAGCTGTTGTATCCATCACCGTAAGGCCGCGATCGAGCATCTCCTTGTGGGTAAGTCGCTCAAAGCGGACGGCGCTGGGGTCCTTTTTGGGGTCGGCGGTGTAAACGCCGTCAACCTGCGTGCCCTTGAACAGGGCATCGGCACCCACTTCGGCTGCGCGCAACGCTGCGGCCGAATCTGTCGTAAAGAATGGATTGCCCGTGCCGCCGGCAAAAATCACGACCTTCCCCATGTCCATGTAGGCTGTCGCCTGTCTCTGCGAGAACGTCTCGCACAATTCAGGCATGGCAATGGCGGAAAGGACGACGGTGTCTATGCCGATTTTGACGAGGGAGGTGCGCAAGGCCAGTGAATTGATCACCGTGGCAAGCATGCCCATGTGGTCGCCGGTGACCCGGTCGCCGCCCTTGGACGCGACAGCGACGCCGCGAAAGATATTGCCGCCGCCAATCACCACCCCGACTTCAACGCCGAGCGCCCGCGCTTCGGCAATATCACTGGCAATACGGTCGGCAACCGCAACGTCGATACCGAAACCCTGATCGCCCATGAGGGCTTCACCGGAGGCTTTCAGTAGAACGCGTTTATAGACAGCCGTACCAACCATAAGACCTCCCGCAGAGTCGTGCATTTCAGATATTCGAAGCCCGGATACACCAAGGGCACCGCGTTGTCACGCGATGCCCTCTGATTTCGTCAGTTGTGAAATTACTTCTTCACAGCTGCTGCAACTTCCGCTGCGAAATCGGTCTCTTCCTTCTCGATGCCCTCGCCCAGAGCAAAACGGGCAAATGCCGTGATCTTGGCCGGTGCGCCGATTGCCTTTTCCGCATCTTTCAGAGCGGCTTCGACAGTCAGGTCGGGATTGATGACGAAAGCCTGCGAGAGAAGAACAACTTCCTCATAGAACTTGCGCAGACGGCCTTCGACCATCTTTTCGATGATGTTGTCTGGCTTGCCGGACTGGCGTGCAGATTCGGTGAAAACCGCCTTTTCACGCTCAACGGCAGCCGGATCGACTTCAGCGGCGGTCAAAGCCAGCGGGTTGGTTGCCGCAACATGCATGGCCACCTGGCGGCCGAATGCATTGGCAGCGTCGGCATTGCCGGCGGTTTCAATGGCAACGAGAACGCCGAGCTTGCCGAGACCATCGGAAACAGCATTGTGAATGTAGGTTGCAACAACGCCTTCACCAACGCTGAGCGCTGCAGAACGGCGGAAAGACAGGTTTTCGCCGATTGTGCCAACCGCATCCTTGATGGTGTCGACAACGGACTTGCCGGTTGCCGGATAGGTCGCAGCAGCAACGGCAGCCGTGGAACCATCGCTACCAAGAGCGACCGTCGCAACGTTGCGAACGATGTCCTGGAACGCGTCGTTGCGCGCAACGAAGTCCGTTTCGGAGTTGACTTCAACGATAACCGACTTCTTGCCGTTGGTTGCAACGCCAACGAGACCTTCGGCAGCCGTACGGCCGGCCTTCTTGTCGGCCTTGGAAATACCCTTGGCACGCAGCCAGTCAATCGCAGCTTCCATGTCGCCATTGGTTTCGGTCAGGGCTGCCTTGCAGTCCATCATGCCGGCACCGCTGATTTCGCGGAGTTCTTTTACCTGTGATGCAGAAATGCTCATTATGTCGCCTCTTCTCAAAGCGAAGGCATACTGGGGAAACCAGCATGCCAACTTTGCGGCGCGTCATGCGCCAATACAATTGCTTTTAGTCACCCGTTACGACGGGTATATGAAGCCTCAAGCGGAGGCTTCACCGTCCTGTGCAGGAGCCGGTGCCGGCTCTTCGAGCGCTGGTTCGACAGGCGCTTCGTCCTGGGCGCCGATATCGATGCCGAGCGAGCCCTGCTGACGCAGGATGCCATCGAGGGCAGCCTTGGCAATCAGATCGCAATAGAGCGAAATGGCGCGCGACGCGTCGTCGTTGCCGGGGATCGGGAAGTCGATCTGGTCCGGATCGCAGTTGGAGTCGATAACGGCTACAACCGGAATGCCGAGACGCTTGGCTTCCTGAATGGCAATCGCTTCCTTGTTGGTATCGATGATGAAGATCAGGTCCGGGATCGAACCCATGTTCTTGATACCGCCGAGGGCGCGGTTGAGTTTTTCGCGTTCACGATCGAGGTTCAGGCGTTCCTTCTTGGTGAAGCCCTGTGCTTCGCCGGAAAGAAGTTCGTCCAGCTTGCGCAGACGCTGAATGGAGTTCGAGATCGTCTTCCAGTTGGTCATCATGCCGCCGAGCCAGCGGGCATTGACGTAATACTGGGCCGAACGGGTTGCCGCATCGGCAATGATGTCCGAAGCCTGGCGCTTGGTGCCGACGAACAGAACGCGGCCGCCACGGGCTACGGTGTCGGAAACCTTCTGCAGCGCACGGTGAAGCAGCGGAACAGTCTGGGCCAGATCGAGAATGTGAATGTTGTTGCGGTCACCATAAATGTATGGTGCCATTTTCGGGTTCCAGCGATGTGTCTGGTGGCCGAAGTGAACGCCAGCTTCGAGGAGCTGACGCATGCTGAAATCAGGCAATGCCATCTCTTAGTTTTCCTTTTCCGGTTTAACCTCCACAGGAAAGAGGCGGGAAACCCGCCACCGGAGGCCATATCGGATTTCTCCCGATATCAACCCAAATCCCGTGTGTGGAATGAAGCGGCTGTTAATGGATATTACCGGCAAACGCAAGAGCCATGGCTGATTTTCGCTGCATTTGGTTCCACCAGCCCTCTTACGACCATCGTTCAATGTCCGTCTTACGGGCGGCCCGCTATACTCTTGTGCGCTTTATACAAAAACTGATATAATGGACAATCAATATGAAACGTGTGGAGTTTGCCGGCAATTCACTCGCTTCACTCCGGGATTTCCCCGAGGCCATACGCAAGGAGATTGGCGTTCAACTGCACAAGTTACAACTTGGCCTGTCTCCAACCGATTGGCGCCCGATGCCTGCCATCGGAAGTGGCGTACGTGAAATACGTGTGCGGGATAGCCAGGGGGCTTTCAGGATTATCTATATCTCCGCCTTGGCGGACGTCGTTTATGTTTTGCATGCATTTCAGAAGAAGACGCAGAAAACAGCAAGCAAAGACCTGAACATAGCTGCCCTACGGCTACAAAGACTTCTGGAGATAAAATGATGAAGCGACAGAGTTTCTCAAGTGTATGGGATGCCTTGGAACGCAATTCCGCGGAAGCCGCCAACATGTCCATGCGATCCAGCCTGATGATTGCGATCGAGCAGCAGGTGAAAAGCTGGAAGCTCACGCAAGTCGAGGCCGCGCAGCGTCTCGGATTATCGCAACCGCGCCTGAATGATCTTCTGCGCGGCCGGATCACGCATTTCAGCCTGGATACACTGATCAATATCGCCCGAGATGCCGGACTCACCGTCCGGCTGGATATAAGTCAGGCAGCATAAGCCTACTTCGTGCACTTCGGCGCATCGAAAAGCTCCAGATTGACGAGCTTGCCGGTCATGGAGAAATCGCCGTAGTCCATCTTGAGATCACGGGTCACGCCATTGCGATAGAGTTTGAAATTGATGCGGTAGCTCGGCAGCCCTTCCGATTTGTCCGTATCGTCAAAATAGGCGATGGAAACCGGCCAGGTGTTTTCCTTCTCGAGCGCGCCCATCTTCTTCGTCTCGTCATCGGAATCACCGGAAGCGGGCTTGCCGATGACCACCGTCGTCGCCATGACCTTGTCGGCATCCTCGGAGCCGTCGAACAGCTTTGTCTGGTAGAACACATCCCCGGCGATCGCCTTCTCGATCAGTTCCTGCATGTGACGTGTCGGGAACTGTGAAAGTTCGAGATTTTCCTTGTTCGCTTCCGGCTTGGTAAGGGAGATTTCCGTCTTGTCCTTGTCCAGAAGCGCATCGCCGCGCACTTCCTTGGTCAGGCTCTGGTCGACAAATGTCTTGTTGACGAAACGGAATTTGGCGCCGTCACCGGACTCGAACGTGGTGGTCTGCTGGTCGGTCACCCTTTGAGGCTGTTCTTCCATGTCGACGCGCGTCACAAAGCGAAAATTTGTCGTGTAACCTTCACAATCCGAACCATTGAATTCGTATACCATGCGGCCTGTCAGCCCCGTGATACCACTGCTTTCCTGCGCATTATCCAGCTTGAGATCATAAATGGCGCGGTGTGGTACGAGAGTCGCTGTTCCAGCGGCGAGAGCCATCGACGATCCGGAAAGACCAAGGGCACTCAGGCTGAAAACGAGGACGGGGAATAGACGCATTGACAAGATTCTCCAGTTTTCGAATGGCCATATTAAAAAAACTCTTGGCGGAAGCGAGGCAAAAATCGCAACTTCATTCACAATCACTTGCGATTCCGCATGAGAAGGATGAGAAACCCAATGACCAGCACCATCGACAGCCGTCTAAACGACCTTGGAATTACCCTGCCCGTTGCCGCCGCTCCGGCCGCAAACTATGTGCCCTTCGCACGCAGCGGCTCGCTGCTTCTCACCTCGGGGCAATTGCCGCTGGCCGGGGGCAAGCTGGTCCATACCGGTTTGCTCGGTATTGATGTCGATCTGGCGCAGGGCCAGGAAGCGGCAAAGGCCTGCGCCATCAATATCCTTGCCCAGGCAAAGGCCGCGCTCGGCGATCTCGAGAAGATCGAGCGTATCGTGAAAATCACGGTGTTTGTCGCCTCCTCCAAGGATTTCACCGAACAGCACCTCGTCGCCAATGGTGCATCCGACCTGCTCGTGGCCGTGCTGGGCGACAAGGGCCGCCATGCTCGTTCCGCCGTGGGTACAGCGGCGCTGCCGTTGAATGCGCCGGTTGAAATCGAAGCGATCATCGAGGTCCGCTGATCATGGCATCACTGGAATGGCTGACAAAGACGCCCATTGCCCATCGCGGATTGCATGATCTCAACAAATCCCGCTGGGAGAATACGCTTTCAGCCTTTGATGCGGCGGCAAGTGCCGGCTTTGCCATCGAATGCGATGTGCACCTCTCTGCCGATGGCAAGGCTCTGGTGTTTCACGACGGCACGTTGGATCGTCTGGTTGCAAAGCCCGGCAACATTCATGATGTCACGGTGGCCGACGCCGCCGCGTTGCGGGTCGGCGGCACAAAGGACCACGTGCCGACACTCGCAGAAGCGCTCAAGCTCATTGCCGGCCGCGTGCCGATCGTCATCGAATTGAAGGGTATTCCGGGAAGGGACGATGGTCTCGTCAAGGCAGTCGCCGGGGATCTGGCCGGGTATGAGGGCAATGCCGCCATCATGTCGTTCGACCATCACCTCATCCGGCTGTTCGGCAGGGACGCTCCGGGGATTCCGGCCGGGCTCACGGCGGAGGGGCTCGATGACAGCGCTCTGGAGGCGCATTTCGCCATGCTCGCCCATAACATCGATTTCGTCTCCTACAATGTCCATCATCTGGAAAACCGCTTTGTCGGCTTCGTGAAGGGCAGGCTCGGCCTGCCGGTCATTTCGTGGACGGTGCGCAGCCCCGCTGACAAGGCCACGAGCGATGCGCATGTGGATCAGATCACGTTCGAGGGCTTTGATCCGCGCTCTGTTTGAAACACGGCGGTCATGCCGCGCTGCCTCTTGTATCGCCGGGTGGAATACCTAGTTTAATCAGAGGCAGCGAGGCGACTTTCATCCTGCCGGCAACGTCAGGAAACCAAGTTCAGCAATGTCAAATCTTGATCAGGGCGAGTTTACCTTGCGCGTCGGCGATGGAATCGGCGCGTTTACGCCGGAGGAATGGTCGCAGCTCTCGGGAACGTCGAGCGGCGCGCCCGGCTACAATCCGTTTCTTTCGCACGCCTTTCTCTCCGCCCTTGAGGATTCCGGCTGCGTCGACCGCAAGTCCGGCTGGCTGCCGCAGTTCCTGCGCCTCGAGGATGCCACAGGGACAGTCATCGGCGCGGTGCCGTGCTATCTGAAGGGCCATAGCCAGGGCGAATATGTCTTCGACCATGGCTGGGCCGACGCCTTCGAACGGTCTGGCGGGCGCTATTATCCCAAATTGCAGGCCAGCATTCCCTTCACGCCCGCAACGGGCCCTCGCCTGCTTGTGCATCGGGACTGGGACGGTCCGGCGGTCCGGGCCGCGCTTGCCAACGGCCTGCGGCAGCTCACGGGACAGCTCGGGGTTTCATCCGCGCATTCGACCTTTGTGAATACAGACGATCTGCCGGCATTCAACGAAGCCGGTTTCCTGCATCGCATCGATCAGCAGTTTCACTTCTTCAACGAAGGCTATGCAACCTATGATGATTTTCTCGACAGTCTTGCCGCGCGCAAACGCAAGGCCCTGAAGCGCGAACGGCGCGAAGCGCTGGCCGATGGCATCGTGATCGACCGCCTCACCGGCAGCGACCTGACCAAACCGGTCTGGGACGACTTCTTCACCTTCTATACGGACACCGGCAACCGCAAATGGGGTCGCCCCTATCTCAACCGGGAATTCTACCGGTTGATCGGCGAGCGCATGCCCGGCGACATCGTCCTGATGATGGCGCGGCGCGGCGGCCGCTACATCGCCGGAGCCATCAATTTCATCGGTTCCGACCGGCTTTTTGGCCGCCACTGGGGCTGCATCGAGGACCACCGGTTCCTGCATTTCGAGGTCTGCTATCATCAGGCCATCGATTTTGCCATTGAACGCAAACTGCGTGTGGTCGAGGCAGGCGCCCAGGGCGAGCACAAGCTGGCGCGTGGCTATCTGCCGGTCACCACCCATTCTGTCCACTATATCGCGCATGAGGGTCTGCGCCGCGCCGTCGCCGGTTTTCTTGAGCACGAGCGCAATGACGTTGCGATGATGAGCGACGTGCTGAACGAACACGCCCCCTTCAAGAAATCCGACTGCTGAACACACCATTTGCCCGGGCACGCTTGACCTTGCGGCAACACATGGCAAACATCCGATTCATCATTCAGGAAAGACGGGTGCCCCATGAGCCAGACCTATGACGACAACAATGTGTTCGCAAAAATCCTGCGCGGCGAGATTCCGTCCCACAAGCTCTACGAGGATGCCGACACCTATGCCTTCATGGATGTGATGCCGCAGGGCAAGGGCCACTGCCTGGTCATACCCAAGCAGCCCTCGCGCAACATCCTCGATGCCGCACCGGCCAGCCTCGCGGCGGCCATTGCCACGACGCAGAAGCTTGCGCGCGCCGTCAAGACGGCCTTTGACGCGGATGGCGTGACGGTCAGCCAGTTCAACGAACCGGCCTCGGGCCAGACGGTTTTCCACCTGCATTTCCACATCATTCCGCGATTCGAGGGCGTTGCACTGAAGCCTCATACGGGTCAGATGGAAGATCAGGGCGTGCTCGCCGCCAACGCTGACAAAATCAGACAGGCGCTCGCACAGGCCGCTTAGGCTGTCGCCATGGCAGGACGTGAGATCGTTCTGGCGGCGACAGCGCGGCCCGACTTGTAAAACAGGCCGGTACCGTACCAGCATATCAGAGCCACGCCGACGCCTGCGATGACATCGACGAGATGATGTCCTCCCTCGATCGGCGTGGCGATCAGGATAATGGTGTTCAATATCAGGATCGGCAGAAACCAGAACCGGACACCGGAAAAAGCCAGCACCAGCAGGATCGAGAGGGTCCCGTGATAGGACGGAAATGCGATCAGTCCTTTCATGGAGTAGAACGAAATCCACTGATCAACGCCGGAACGAAGATCAAAGAAGGTCTGCTTATAGGCGAGATCCACCACCGGCCTGTGTATTTTCCATATGGCATCGGCAGGTTTGATTGTCGCCAATGCTCCGGCTGAAGGCAGAACCGCCGAAATCAGGATGCACGCAAGGGCGCCCGCCATGACAGCTGCAACGAAGTGCTGCGCCCTTTTCGCATCTTCCATCACGCCGAGGATGATGACGGCACAGGCGACTTGAGCCAACGTCGTCAGATAGGTAATCGAGAACAACAGACCCAGCCACGGGTGATCGCCAACATATTGCGCATAGGCGAGCCAGTCGAAGCCAAGCAGAGCGTCAAGGCGCATAAGCGGCGCGTCAACGGAGGGGAAATCAAGCGATGTCACCAGATAGCTCAACACCGCCGCGGCAGCGCTGAATGCCATGAGAATCGCCGTTTCAACGCACATCACACTCAGATGACGCACCGGCCGCTTTGCATGATAGATATAAGCCACGATGCTGCAGAGGCCTGTCAGGACGACCGCTTTCAAGGCACTGAAAGTGTCGAACCGGAAGTCAGACACGGCAATCCACACCGCGTCGATCAGCAGTATTCCGGCAACAACCAATGCTTTCCAAAGGGTCTGACTCTTCGACCTCATCTGAACTCCCCGCACGAGTACTCCGGCAAACCTAGAGAGCGGGGATGTTTATCCCGTTAAGCGATTGGCTTAATCAAAGCTAAAAATTGAGAAAAAGCCCTATTATCAAGGCGATCTCCGCCGCGATCACACTGACAATCACATGGCGGCCCAGGCGCAGATAGGCCAGAAACCCGACAGCGGCGGCACCAATGCGCAGGAACACCGAGGACTCGGCCAGCGCCCCGCTGGGATAAAGAATGAGCTGGGCGATGACACCCGCGACGAGCGCCGTTGCAACGGCACGCACCGCGATGAGCGCATCGGAATCCTCGCGCACGCGGCCGCCGATGAGAACACCCAGATAGCGCCAGATATCCGTGGGCAGCCAGCCCGCCAGCAGGATGAAGAGATAGGGCCACCACCAGTCGGTCAGGCTGTGCCAGGTCATGCTGCGCGCCCCCTCGCCCACCGTACATAGCCCATCGTCACCGCGCCGCCGGCAAAGCCCGTCAGCAGCAGATCATAGGCCGGTGCCAGGTGATGAATGAGCGGGAACAACGCGAGGCCCGATACCATGGCCACATGGACCGACCGGTCGCGCGCCGATCCCCACAGCGACGTCAGGAAATACATCGGCGTCAGGAAGAACAGCGCGGCGAAAACAATCGGCGGAAAATCCGTCGACAGAAAATAGACCAGTGCCACCACGAGCGAATTGGTCACGGTCAGCGTGATGCCGAGCCCGGCGAAATAGCTGACGCGCATATCGCGCGGAATGTGGCGGAAGCGCTCCATGCCCATGACCCAGGCGGTGACGGCAATGAAATGCGACAGCAAAAGCAGCGTGATCCTGCGCGTCTTCGGCCCGCGCATTTCCGGGATGAAGGCGGCGACCATCGGCATGAGACGGATCGACGACAGGGTGACCGCAACCGCCGCTCCTATGAGCGAATAACCGCCGGAAATTGCGCCGATCAGGACGATATTGGCCGGAAGCGCCCAGATCGTCGCGACCATGAAGGTTGCCTGCAGCAGGGATACGCCATTCTCGCTGGCAAAACCGGCAAAGCCCACATGCGCCGTCATCAGAATGAAGGCCGGGATGCTGAAGATCATCGCCATGCCGGACAGAAACCATGAGAACCGCGTTTTCACGGTGTCGTCTGCCGGCGTCTGTGATGAAGGAAATTCGGAATCGCCCATGATTCAACCGATAGCCCGATCCTGCCATGCCAGCAAGAAAAAGGCCGCCCGGAGGCGGCCTTTTCGTTACTTCTTGCGCGGCACCTTGGGCACCGATGCCTTGCCGCGCGATGGCGGCGTTGGCTCGTCGGCGATGGAAGGACCGGCCGTCACTTTTTCAAGTATCGGCTTCTTCGGCGCAGGCTTCTTCTTCGCCACCGGTTTTTTCTCGACGGCGATTTCCTGCTTCGGCTTCACCGCCACTTCGTCGGCGATATAGTCAAGCACGAGCCCCTTGGAACCATCGGCCTTCTCGGCAACCGAGACGACAACGGTACCGCCCTTCTTCAGCCTGCCAAACAGCACTTCGTCCGCCAGCGGCTTCTTGATGTGCTCCTGAATGACGCGGCCGAGCGGACGGGCGCCCATACGGTCGTCGTAACCCTTTTCGGCCAGCCAGGCGATTGCCTCAGGCTTCAGATCAAACGTCACGCCGCGGTCGGCAAGCTGTGCCTCAAGCTGGATGACGAATTTCTGGACCACCTGATGGATAACCGGGATCGGCAGGGGACCGAACGGAATGATGGCATCGAGACGGTTGCGGAACTCCGGCGTGAACAGCCGGTTGATCGCTTCCATGTCATCGCCTTCACGACGCGAGGAGCCGAAGCCGATGGCCGAACGTGCGGCATCGGAAGCACCCGCATTGGTTGTCATGATCAGGATGACATTGCGGAAATCGATCTGCTTGCCGTTGTGATCCGTCAGCTTGCCGTGATCCATGACCTGCAACAGGATGTTGAACAGATCCGGATGGGCCTTTTCGATTTCATCGAGCAGCAGCACGCAATGCGGATGCTGATCGACGCCATCGGTCAGAAGACCGCCCTGGTCGAAACCGACATAGCCGGGAGGTGCACCGAGCAGACGCGAAACCGTGTGACGCTCCATATATTCCGACATGTCGAAACGCAGGAGTTCCACGCCGAGCGACAGCGCCAGCTGCTTGGCAACTTCGGTCTTGCCCACGCCGGTCGGACCCGAGAACAGGTAGGAGCCGATCGGCTTCTCCGGTTCGCGCAGGCCGGCACGGGCCAGCTTGATCGAGGAGGACAGAGCTTCGATTGCAAGGTCCTGGCCGTAAACGACGCGCTTCAGTTCGGCCTCGAGATTGGACAGAACCGCTTCGTCATCCTTGGAAACCGTCTTCGGCGGGATGCGGGCCATCGTGGCAATGGTTGCCTCGATTTCCTTCACGCCGATGGACTTCTTGCGCTTTCCTTCCGGCAGCAGCATCTGGCTGGCACCTGTCTCGTCGATCACATCGATTGCCTTGTCGGGCAATTTGCGGTCGTTGATATAGCGTGCCGACAGTTCCACCGCCGATTTGATCGCTTCCACCGTGTACTTGACCTTGTGGAAGTCCTCGAAATACGGGCGAAGGCCCTTCATGATCTCGATGGCATCCGGGATGGACGGCTCATTGACATCGATCTTCTGGAACCGCCGGACAAGCGCCCTGTCCTTCTCGAAGAACTGGCGGAATTCCTTGTACGTCGTCGAGCCGATGCAGCGGATGGCACCGGACGACAGGGCCGGCTTCAGGAGGTTCGACGCATCCATTGCGCCGCCCGACGTGGCTCCCGCACCGATGATCGTGTGAATCTCGTCGATGAACAGGATCGCACCCGGAAACTCTTCGAGCTCCTTGATGACCTGCTTCAGACGCTCTTCGAAATCACCGCGATAGCGTGTTCCGGCCAGCAATGTGCCCATATCGAGCGAAAACACCGTGGCGTCGGCCAGGACCGACGGCACCTTGCCTTCGACAATCCGCTTGGCAAGACCTTCGGCGATGGCCGTCTTGCCCACGCCGGGATCACCGACATAAAGCGGGTTGTTCTTGGAACGGCGGCACAGAATCTGGATCGTCCGGTTGATTTCCTGATCACGGCCGATCAGCGGATCGATCTTGCCGGCTTTCGCGCGGTCGTTCAGATTGTTGCAGTAGGCCGTCAGGGCATCCTGCTTCTTCTTCGGTGCACCCTCTTCCGACTCGGAAGCGTGGTTTTCTTCGTTGTTGCTCTCCGTACCCAGCGGGGTGCGCGGCTCGGATGCGCCGGGGCGCTTCGAGATGCCATGGGAGATGTAGTTGACCGCGTCATAACGGGTCATCTGCTGTTCCTGCAGGAAGAACGCCGCATGGCTTTCCCGCTCGGCGAAAATAGCGACGAGAACGTTGGCGCCGGTAACTTCTTCACGGTTGGAGGATTGAACGTGAATAACGGCGCGCTGGATGACGCGCTGAAACGCGGCAGTTGGTTTTGAATCCTCGTCATACCCGGTGACAAGGTTGTCCAGTTCGTGATCGACATAGTCGGTCACCGTGCGGGTCAGCTGTGCGAGGTCAACATTGCAGGCGCGCATGACACTGCTCGCGTCCTGATCATCGATGAGCGCGAGGAGCAGATGCTCCAGCGTCGCATATTCATGATGATGCTCGTTCGCGATTGTCAGCGCCTGATGGAGGGCCCGCTCCAGACTAGGTGAGAAAGATGGCATGAAACCTCACTTTTTCTCCATCACGCATTGTAGCGGATGTTGGTTTTGCCGCGCATAGTCCATGACTTGGGTCATCTTGGACTCCGCGACCTCATAGGTAAAGACGCCGCACTCTCCGACTCCATGATTATGCACATGAAGCATGATGCGTGTGGCATCTTCTTTGTTTTTCTGGAAAAAGCGTTCCAGAACATGAATGACGAATTCCATGGGGGTGTAATCGTCATTCAGGAGCAACACCCGGTAAAGACTCGGCTTCTTCAGCTTAGGCTTGGTACGTGTGATGACAGCCGTTCCCCGGCCGGGGCCATTGCCGCTGCCTTTGTCTTCATCTTGCATTGTTGGTGCAAACCGCTTCATCTCTTCCAATACCCGCATTTGGTGGTCATGTGTTGCCCTGTGTATCCTATGTAGGTCGCAACGCGCTGATTTTAAGCCCTCTCACAAAGCATGCAATATCACTCGGCCCGTTTTCGGGCGTGCAAATAAAAAAAGTCCGGTTGCGCGCGCAACCGGACCTTTCGCAAGCCGCAAATAAGGCTGGATTTATTTGGTAACCTTGGCAACTGCCGCCTCGTAGGGCTTGTAGGCTTCCTTGGCGAGGTCGGCATAGAGTTCGCCGAACTTGGTTGCCTGGGCAACAAAGGCTTCATAGGCCTTCTTGGAGAATGCGGTGTGCGCCTCGTAGAGCTGCTCGACCGACTTGGTCGTGCCGAGCTTTTCAACAAGTGCCGTGCCGTCTTCGAAGGACTTCTTCGAATATTCAGCCGCTTCATTGGCGATTGTCTGCAAACCCTGCGACAGGACCGAAACGCTCTTCATCGAGTTGTTGACGAATTCCTTGCTGGATTCACTCAGAGTTTCGAATGGGTTGGCCATGATAAATCCTTCCATGGATTAAATTTCTGCGTAGCCGTATTTAGTGTGCACTGCACAAAAAGTCAATTTTTTTGTGCATCGCAATAATTTCCGACAATTTTAAACAACGCAATGCCGCGGAATTCGTGAACATTCCGGTTACCATAAACAGTTTAGTAACGCTGTTGCGGGTAATGTTCGACGATCCGTACCTGACGCAACATTACGTCAGTCAAATTCCATATACGCTTCAGTATGAGCAGGTGTTGATTGTGCTTTATCCAGCCCGCCAAGGTTCCAGACTTTTTACCAGACTTACCCATACATTCCTGGCTTTGGCGCTCGCTTCCGGAATAGGCCTGACACAGACACCCAGAGCAGAAGCATCCTCGAAGGCATCGGCCATCGTGGTGGATGCCAACACCGGCAAGACGCTCTACTCGTCCAATGCCGATGCCCAGCGCTTTCCGGCGTCCCTCACCAAGATGATGACGCTGTACATGCTGTTTGAAGCGATGGAAGCCGGAAAGGTCTCGAAGTCGACACCCATTCCCGTTTCCGCCTACGCCGCCGGCCAGCCGCCGACAAAGATCGGCTTCAAGCCCGGCCAGACCATCAGTGCGGAAGCAGCCATTCTCTCCGTCATCACCAAATCGGCCAACGACTCGGCGACAGCCATCGGCGAATATCTCGGCGGTTCGGAACAGCGCTTTGCCCAGATGATGACCAACAAGGCGCGCCAGCTCGGCATGCGCAACACCACATTCCGCAACGCCTCGGGCCTGCCCAATCCGCAGCAGCGCTCGTCGGCGCGCGACCTTGCCCTGCTTGGTATCGCCCTGCGCGAGCATTTTCCGCAATATTATGATTATTTCTCCACCCGCAGCTTCAGCTATCGCGGCCGCCGCATCGCCGGTCACAACCGCCTGCTTGGCAAGGTACGCGGCGTCGACGGCATCAAGACCGGCTACACCCGCGATTCCGGCTTCAACCTCGTTTCGTCGGTGAATGTCGACGGCAAGAAGATGGTTGCGGTCGTGATGGGCGGCACCAGCGGCGGCGCCCGCGATGCGCAGATGGCCAAGCTGATCGAACAGTACCTGCCCAGCGCCTCGCGCCGTGACGGCGGCAATCTGCTGGCCTCGCGCAAGAACAGCAAGGTTCAGGTCGCGGCCGTCGAACTGCCCGAAGACGACGATGCGCCGATGCCGACACAGCGTGCCGAAGTTGTTGCGAAAACCAGCAATGTCGTGACGGCCTATGCCTCCGCCCCGGCCCAGTCGCCAGCCGCGCAGATCCTGACCGTTCCGACTCCGACCGCACGCGCTGCGGCAACCGAATCCGACGATGAGGCAGAGGTCGATCCGGTCACCACAGCTTCAGCTTCGGACAAGGGTACAGCCAGCGGTTGGATGGTGCAGATCGGCTCGATGGGCAGTGCCGACGAAGCCAAGGCGATCCTTGCCCGCGCCGCATCAGAAGTCGGCGGCTCGCTTGCCACCCTGTCGCCCTACACCGAAAAATTCCAGAAGGGTTCGGCAACCTATTACCGCGCCCGCTTTGCCGGCATTGCCTCAGCCAAGGCTGCAAACAATGCCTGCACCGCGCTGAAGCGTCAAAACTACCACTGCTTTGCAATTGCGCCCCAATCGTAAGGCAGTGATCTGAAAGACCCAGTTTGTACAGAGTTGAGGGTTTTGCGAATGTCGAGTGTCAATGATTTCCATGGTTCTGCCGGTGCTGCCGGCAAGGAATCCCGGTCGCTCTTTGGCGGTATGCACGCGTTGCAGCAGGCGGCGCAGCGCCTTGCCGATCTGCGGCGCGGCAACGCAGCGTTCAAGACGATGGACCTGGTGAACGTGCTGCTGTGCCAGGCGGCGAGAACCCGACGTGCGGCCATGCCTCCCGTGCGCTTGCATATCCGCACCGCCGGTCACAATGGTGTTACCGCAGTCCGCCTCAAGGTTTCCTGAAGATTCGGGTCTAGAGCAGCCCCAGCGACGCCAGTTCGTTGCGCAGTTCCGGCGGCAGTTTGGCCCGGCCCTTGCCCTGCCCCTCATCCGCCGGTGCATCCTCGCTTGTCAGATAGCGCCAGCCCTGGAATGCCCGCCGTGGCTGCCATTCCGTCGCGATGATGCGCGGATCCAGCACCAGATGGCAGCGTGAAATCCCCTCGTCATCGGTGAAGGTGCGAATGTCCGTCAGTATCTGGCGGCATTGGATGTTGCCCTTGATCACCCAGTAAAGCGATCCACCGGCCAGCAATTCCTCGACGCGCTTGGGAACCATGCGTGTCGTATGGAACTGTTCGGGCGACAGGCCGGCACGCCTGCGCTCATCCAGGCGAAAATCGATCCACGCCGCGAGATCTTCGATCGCAGTGCAGCCGACACAAAGTTTGACGAGATTGAGAGCCATGGAGGAGATTTGACGCTTTCAGGCGGCAAGGTCAACCGAAACCGGCGGGTTCTCCACAAAGCGCCGGCGGGAAGCATGGCGATGCCGCCCGCCGGCAAAAGTCTCAGTGACCGGTTGCG
This sequence comes from uncultured Phyllobacterium sp., assembly GCF_902479695.1. Taxonomy (NCBI): domain Bacteria; kingdom Pseudomonadati; phylum Pseudomonadota; class Alphaproteobacteria; order Hyphomicrobiales; family Phyllobacteriaceae; genus Phyllobacterium; species uncultured Phyllobacterium sp. Next base: position 17,488 of record NZ_CABSQF010000025.1, read on the forward strand.
GGTATGGCTGCCCCGCCGCCCGATTGCCGTTTGACCGCCGGGGCATGAACGTCCGCCGCAACGACCGGCACCTCGACGCCCTTCGCGTCATAGAGCTTGCCATTGAGGAAATAGTCTCCATCGTGCAACTGCGCGATGTCCTGATAGCGCAGCACCCGCTCGGTACCGGCGACGAAGACCGACTGCTGGTCCGAATTGCCCGCGGTCAGATGGTTGAACACGATGTTCAGCGCAATCGCCATGAGCGCGGCCGAACTGATGCCGGAATGGAAGATCGTGGCGAACCATGTGGGGAAATGATCGTAAAAATTCGGCGATGCAATCGGGATCATGCCGAACCCGAGCGACGTCGCGACGATGATGAGGTTCATGTTGTTGGCATAGTCGACCTTGGACAGCGTGCGGATGCCGCTGGCAGCCACGGTTCCGAAGAGCACGAGGCCAGCGCCGCCGAGGACCGCACTCGGCACCGCCGCGACGATGCGTCCCATGACCGGCAGCAAACCCAGAACGACAAGGAACAGGCCGCCCGTCGCCACCACATAGCGGCTCTTGATCCCGGTTACCGCAACCAGCCCGACATTCTGGGCAAAGGCGCTCTGCGTGAATGAGCCGAACACCGGCGCGATCAGGCTCGACAGCATGTCGGCGCGCAGACCATCGCCGAGCCGGCGCGAGTCCACCTTGGTCTCGATGATCTCACCGACGGCCAGGATATCCGCCGATGTTTCGACCAGCGTGACCATGATCACGATGAACATGGAAATGATCGCCGCTACCTGGAAGGTTGGATAACCCCATTGAAAGATCGTCGGCAGGGCGATGAACGGTCCTTCGCTCACCTTGGAGAAGTCGGTCATGCCCAGTGCCAGCGCAATCAGGGTGCCGATGACGATAGCCAGCAGGATCGACAGCCGTGAAATGCGGGCACTGCCGACCTTGCTGAGCAAAAGCACGATAACAAGGGTCACCGCTGCCAGCTCGATATTGGCCATGCTGCCGAAATCCGGCGCCTTGCTGTTGCCGCCCATCGCCCAGCGTGCGGCAACCGGCATCAGGGTCAAGCCGATGATGGTGATGACGATCCCGGTGACCAATGGCGGGAAAAACCGGGTAATCCTGGAAAAGACCGGCGTGATCAGCAGGCCGATGAACGAGGCGACCATGACGGCGCCCAGCACCGCCTCGATGCCGCCATTGCCCGTGATGGCGACCATGGTCGCCACGCCGGAAAACGACACACCCTGAACGAGCGGCAGGCGGCAGCCGAAAAAGGGCAGGCCCATCGTCTGCAGGATTGTCGCCAGCCCGCCGGCAAACAGCGACGCGGTGATCAAAAGGCCGATGTCGTTCGACGACAGTCCTGCCGCCTGGCCAAGGATCAGCGGAACGGCAATGATGCCGCCATACATGGTCAGAACATGCTGAAAGCCATAGGCCATATTGGCCGCCAGCCCCAGATTCTCGTCCTCCGGACGGTCCTCTGGCGTATTTTCATTCAATCGTGATGCCAAGGTAGTGTCCTCCCAATACCTTTATGCAGCCCAACCAAACATTGCTGATCGGGCGGGAGGAAAACTATGGCAGCTTTTTGGGATTTGACTGTATCTGATTTATTGAAAGTGTTTTCGGCTGCGTGCGGGTATTGCACGCGCCGATTCAATCAATCTCAGCACTCCACGACATTGACCGCAAGACCGCCAAGGCTGGTTTCCTTGTAACGCTCGTTCATGTCGCGTCCGGTCTGGCGCATGGTTTCGATGCAGGCGTCGAGCGGCACGAAATGCGTGCCGTCTCCCTTGATCGCTAGGGATGCGGCCGTCACCGCCTTGACCGCGCCCAGCGCATTGCGCTCGATGCAGGGAACCTGGACGAGACCCGCCACGGGGTCGCAGGTCATGCCGAGATGGTGCTCGAGCGCAATTTCAGCGGCATTCTCGATCTGGGCTGCATTGCCGCCCATGACGGCAGCGAGCCCGGCCGCTGCCATGGCCGAGGCAGAGCCCACCTCGCCCTGACAGCCGACTTCCGCGCCTGATATCGAGGCATTGTGCTTGATGACGCCGCCAATGGCCGCCGATGTCAGCAGAAAATCGCGAATGCCTTCGGCATCGGCATCGTCATGAAAATGCAGGTAGTAGCGCAGCACGGCGGGAACCACGCCCGCAGCGCCATTGGTCGGCGCGGTCACGACCCGTCCGCCCGCAGCGTTCTCCTCGTTCACCGCCATGGCGTAGACGGAGAGCCAATCATTGGCCAGCAGCGGGTTCATGCGGTTCTGCCGCCATTCCTCCTGCAGCCGGTCATGCAGATAGCGGGCGCGGCGCTTGACCTTGAGGCCGCCCGGCATGATGCCTTCCTGCTCCAGCCCGCGATCGATGCAGGAGCGCATGGCCGACCAGATGCGATCAAGACCGGCGTTAAGCTCATCCCGGCTCATGAAGACTTCTTCATTGCGGCGTTTCATTTCCGCGATGGAAAGCCCGCTCTCCGCGCTCATGGCCAGCATCTGGGCCGCGTTCTTGAACGGGAACGGCACGGGATGTTCGGGTTTTGGTGCAGTGCGGGTCTTTGCGCTTTCCAGCTCTTCCTCGGTGACGACGAAGCCGCCGCCGATCGAATAGAAAATCCGGCGCAGAAGCAGGCGTTCATCCGCATCATAGGCTTCGAAGGCCATCCCGTTGGCATGTCCCGGCAGCGGCGTCCTGCGGTCCATGATCAGATCGGTTGCCGGATCGAAGCGGTAGGCGGGATGCCCCTCGGGGCGAATACGTTTTTCCTGTTTGACTGTCTCCAGCAGCGCATCCATCTGGTTGGGATCGATCGTCGCTGGCAGAAGGCCGCAGAGGCCAAGGATCACCGCCCGGTCCGTCGCATGACCAATGCCCGTGAACGCCAGCGATCCATGCAGATGCACGCGCAGGCGATCCACCTTCACGCCGGTCGGGCGTGGCCATTGCCCGTTCTTCAACTCTTCGAGGAACAGGCTGCCGGCGGTCATCGGGCCCATCGTATGGGAACTCGAAGGACCAATGCCGATTTTATAAAGATCGAAAACCGACAGGAACATCCGGCTACCTCAAATGGTGAAATTGCATCGCGCTATAATGGCTGCTCCGAGGCATAAGCCGAAGCCAGCCACCGACCTAGCGTTGTGTTTCTACGACATGCCGGACCAAAGAAAAAGGGTGCAGACGCACTGCACCCCTCCATCAGAAATTTATTCCGGCTCAACTGGACTGGAGCCTGTTTTTTATCAGTGCATCGCGATGAGATAGGTCACCAGCATGATCACTGCGAAACCGACAACTGCCCAGGCGGTGATGCCCCAGCAGGACTTTTGAACGCTATCGTCCATGAATTTTGTATTTCCCTGTTGCTCTCGGAAGGACACGATTCTGTCGAAACGCTCCCTCCCTGGGAACGCGGGTATATCCGTCCATGCCGTCCTTCGCAACGCCAAAGATGGCAAAATCAGGGCGGCGCGGCGCATGGCTGCGTTGTGCCAGCCGCATGACTTCAATGATTTCAATATGTTAAAGAAAGCTTCAGCAGGCTGCGCCGTTTACGATTGGGGTAAATTCGTGTTGAGTGAATCTGCAAACTGAGTCATGTGTTTGTGCACGTCTTTGTCTCACACCGAGAGAGCCCGCATGGAACCCGCACGCTTTATGTCCTACTGGCTCGATGCGCTGGCCCTCGTCTATTTCTTTGGCGTGTGGGTGCTCTATTCGCGCACCACGGACAAGGGATTTCTCAACCGGCGCTCGCTGACATCGGAAATGAATCTCGCCCGGCGGCAATGGATGACCACCATGTCGAGCCGCGAACTGCGCATGATCGACACCAGCATCATGATCGGCCTGCAGCAGGGCACCGGCTTTTTTGCGTCAACATCGATTCTGGCCATCGGCGGCTGTTTCGGCCTGCTGAATTCATCCGGCCGGGTGGTCACGCTGTTCCACGATATCCCGTTTCTCGGCGAGACGACCGAGCGGCTGTTTGAAACCAAGGTTCTCGGCCTGCTGGTGCTCTTCGCCTATGCCTTTTTCAAATTCGCCTGGGCCTACCGGCTGTTCAACTACTGCTCGATCCTGATCGGCGGCGTGCCCATGGCGCGCGACAAGGCGCCGGATGATCCGCAGGTCATTTTCAGCGTCAATCGGGCGGCGGAGATCAACATCCTGGCCGGCCAGCACTTCAACAGCGGACTGCGCGGCATCTTCTTTTCCATCGGCTATCTCGGATGGTTTCTCGATCCGCTGCTGTTCATGATCACGACGAGCCTTGTGGCGGTGGTGCTGTTGCGCCGTCAGTTCTTCTCCAATGCCCGCGACGCGCTCATGCGCAACAATGCCAATGCGGATTCATAGGCCGCGCGGCAGATAGCGCCAGACGACGACAGCGGTAAAGACCATCAGCGTGCCCAGGGCGATGAAGATCGCGCCAAGGCTGAAGAATGTCAGGATGATCGAATAGAAAAACGCCGGCAGAAGCTCGGAAAAATCGAGATAGGTCCGGTAGACCGAGGTCATCTGCGCCCGCTCGTGCGGGTGAACCGCGCGAATGAAGGTGGTCGAAGCCAGCGTATCCAGCGCAACGCAGAAAAACGCTCCGGCGAGCAGCATGAGTGCCGCGATCATCGGAAATTTCTCACCCGCCAGCCCGGCGCCGGCCAGCGCAATGGCCAGAAGGATGAAAACGCCTGATATCGTCCGCATCAGCCCCTTGGCCATGCCGACCTTGCCCCACAGGATCGATCCCAGCAGGAAGAGGTTGCCGAGGGAGACGAGCAGGCCGCCCGCCAGCTTGCCTTGGCCCGTCGCCACCATCAGGATCGGCCCGTAGACGAAGAACGTGCTCCAGTAGCACGACCGCGAAAAAGCGATGAGCCATGCCAGCCGCAGCCGTGGCTGCGCGACAAACCGCCGGACATTGGCAATCGGATTGGCGGCCCGGCTCGGGCCCTTCTGCAGGGCGGGATTGTCGCTGAGGCGAAAGTACCAGAACAGCGTGAGAAGCAGCAGGGAAAAGCCGATCGACAACAGGAACGGCGCGATCATGCCGATGGTGCTGTAGAGAAAGACGCCGAGGAACGGCCCGGCCGTCCAGGCAAAGGTCGCCGTCGCCATGCGCACGGACTCGGCGCGAACGAGCTCGCCCCGCTTGATATGGTCCATGATGTAGAGGCTGAGCGTGATGGACAGCGCGCCCGCTCCGAAGGTTCGCAGGAACAGCCCCGCCGCCTGCCCCGGCACCGTGTCGAGTGCAAAGGCGCAGCACCCCAGGATCAGCGAGGTGGCGCCCGCCGTATAGACCCAGCGGCGCGGGATGCGGACGATCAGCAACGGAATCGACAGGGTGACCATCAGCCCCAGCATCGACATGCAGGTGTAGAGGATGCTGACGCTGCGTTCACTCTGCAGCAGGTCGTAGGTCTGGATCGGCACCACGCTGGTGATGATCGCCCGGGCCATCGACTCGATGCCGAAAAGGATCGCAAACACCCGTGCTGTCGGACGTTTGGCCGTGCTGATCCAGATGGGATGGCGAACTTGATTGATCACTGGCTTGGCTATCGGGGAAATGCTGATTCGAGCGCCCCCTGACATTGGAGCGCGAAACCATGGATAGCAGTCAATCAAGCGACATTATATGTCTGTTTCGCAGAAACCTTTGAAACAAGTGCGAAATATCAGCCGTGATGCGTGCCGGAAACACATGGATTTTGTGTTGCAACTCCCCTAGCCTGTCAGGAGTTGCAATCATCGAGATTCCCGCATGAGCCAGACCGAGACGCTTGCCCCGCCCGCCAAATCCCGTCTCGGCAGGCTTGATGTGCTGCGTGGTATCGCGCTCATTGCCATGGCGACCTATCACACGGGCTGGGATTTCGAGTTTTTCGGCTACATGGAGCCGGGCACGACAGGCCACGGCGCGTGGAAACTCTATGCCCGCATTATTGCCTCGACCTTTCTGGTGCTTGTCGGTTTCAGCCTCGTGCTGGCCCATCGCAACGGTATCCGCTGGCGCTCTTTCGGCATCCGCCTGGCGCAGATCGTTGCGGCATCCCTCGCCATCACCCTCGTCACCCGGTACATCACACCGGACAGTTTTGTGTTCTTTGGCATCCTGCATGAGATTGCCGCCGCCAGCGTGCTCGGCCTGTTGTTTCTGCGCCTTCCCGCCATTGTCATCGCCGTCGCAGCCGCGGCCGTTATCGCCGCGCCGCATTACCTGACCTCCGCTGCATTCGACGCACCGGCGCTCTGGCCGCTCGGCCTGTCGGAAATGCCCATCCGTTCCAATGATTACGTGCCCATTTTCCCGTGGTTCGGCCCGGTCCTGGCGGGTATGGCCCTCGCCAAGACATTGCTGCACCTCGACCGGATGCGCATTTTCGCCGGAACCGTCCGTCCGGGCTGGCTCGACCGGGGATTGCGGTTCATCGGCCAGCACAGCCTGGCGTTCTATCTGATCCATCAGCCGGTGCTGATCAGCTGCGTTTTCCTGATCGCACAGGTGTTTCCGCCCGCTACATCAACACCGCACGAGGTTTTCGACCGGGAATGCACCCGCAGTTGTTCGGTGGATAATGACAAGGCATTCTGCGAACGCTTTTGCACCTGCACGGTGGGTCAGCTGGAGACGCAGAAGATTTTCGATGATGTGTATACGGGCAAGCGCAACCAGGACAATGACCCGCAGATACAGGACATCACCGGCATGTGCACGCAGGAAGCGATGCAACCCTGATCGAAATTTTCATCGGCAGTTGCAGTGAGCGTGGTTCGACAAGCTCACCATGAGGGAGGTTGAGAGTTGCAGGGAGCCTTACTCCGCGACGTTCGCGATTGGCATGCAGCCAACCCACTTCCCTCATGGTGAGCTTGTCGAACCACGCACCATGCAGAAGGACAGTACCAGCTCTCAGGTATTAACGCCCAGTTCCGCCAGCCGTTCGATGCAGGCTTCTTCCACCTGATCGAGTTCAGCCAGGGTTTCCTCGATGTCACGGCGCTTCTGGCGCAGGTCGCCGCGCTTTTCCTCGACGCGCTTCATCAACAGGTGCAGTTGACCCATTTCTCCCGGCGGCTCGCGGTACATCTGCACGATCTCGTGGATTTCCGCGATGGAAAAACCGAGCCGCTTGCCGCGCAGGATCTGCTTGAGCAGATGCCGGTCCGATGGCCGGAACAGGCGTGTGCGCCCGCGACGGACGGGGTGGATCAGCCCCTCGTCCTCATAGAAGCGCAATGTCCGGGTGGAAACGCCGAACTCCCGCGTCAGCTCAGTAATAGAATAATATTCGCGCATGACAGACATTGCTCTGATTTTTCTTACTATTTCACATGGATGTTTGGCCACGCAATTACGTAAAAGTCAATTGTACCTTTGTTAGCATAAATGAACGTTAGTCTCAAATGCCGGAAAATCAGCTGTCAGGCCAGTCCGAACCACCAGGTTGCCAGTCCCAGGAACGAGAAAAACCCGACAACATCGGTCACGGTGGTGACAAAGACAGCCGACGAAATGGCGGGGTCGGCCCCGAACTTGTCGAGCAGCAGGGGAATCAGAATACCGCCGAGGGCAGCGGCCATCATGTTGATGATCATGGCCGAGGCGATGATTCCGCCCAGTTCGGCATTGTGGAACCAGAAGCCGGCAACCATGCCGATCAACACGGCGAACACCATGCCGTTGATCAAACCGACCGAGGCCTCGCGCCGGATGATGCGGCCCGCATTGTAGATATCCATGTCGCGTGTCGCCAGCGCGCGCACGGTCATGGTCTGGGTCGCCGCATTGCCGCCCATGGAAGCAACGATGGGCATCAGCACCGCCAGCGCCACCATCTGCTGGATGGTGCCGTCAAACAGCCCGATGATGGAGGCGGAGAGAAACGCCGTGAACAGGTTGACGACCAGCCAGGGCGTGCGCGAGCGCGAGGTGGACAGGACGGAGTCGGACAGTTCTTCGTCGCCGACGCCGCCGAGGCGCATGATGTCCTCCTCGGCCTCTTCCTGGATGACGTCGACGATGTTCTCGATGGTCAGCACGCCGACAAGCCGTTCATTCTCGTCGACAACGGCGGCGGACAGCAGGTCATACTGCTCGAAAATCTGTGCCGCCTCTTCCTGATCCATCGTCGCGGGAATGGCATGGCGCGTCTCGTGCATGATCTCGTCGATCTTGCTGTCGCGGCCGGCGCGCAGGATGCGGTCGAGATCGATGGCACCGAGCAGCCGGAACATCGGATCGATGACGAAAATCTGCGAGAAGGATTCCGGCAGGTCGGCATTGTTGCGCATGTAGTCGATGGTCTGGCCGACAGTCCAGAACGGCGGCACGGCGACGAACTCCGTCTGCATGCGGCGTCCGGCGGTTTCTTCCGGATAGCCGAGCGAACGGCGCAGGCGCACGCGCTCGGTGAACGGCAGCTGCGCCAGAATCTCGTCGCGGTCTTCCTGGTCGAGATCTTCCAGGATGTAGACGGCATCGTCGGAATCCAGGTCCTGAACCGCTTCAGCGATCTGCTGATTCGGCATGGCATCGACGATTTCGAGGCGCACGGCCTCGTCGACTTCGGTCAGCGCGGCAAAATCGAATTCATCGCCAAGCAGTTCAACGAGGGCCGCGCGCTGCTCCGATTGCAGCGCTTCAAGAACGTGGCCCAGTTCGGACTGGTGCAGTTTGCCGACATGGGAACGCAGGAACAGAACATCACGATCCGCAATGGCGGCGCCGACACGGGCGAGATAGGACGAGCGGACGGCACCGTCTTCGCCGTAAATGTCGACGTCCCGCTCGTCATCGGCGGGCGGAGGCAATGTTTCCGTTTCGTCCATCGATCCGCACCTGCCTTCCCGACACGACTTGCACCATACAGTGTCAGTTAACGCATAACCCCCGAAATCCAAATCGATTTCTCCGGGGATTGCGCGTCAATTCAGAAGGTTATTCCCCCTGCGGGACCGGGTGCGTGGCGCGGCCGGTCAGGCGGCGCTGTCTTCCCAGCCGCTGATGGCCTTGACCTCAAGGAAGTCTTCCAGCCCCCAGTGACCGCCTTCGCGGCCGATGCCGGACTGCTTGTAGCCGCCGAACGGGGCGTCCGCCTTGTGCGACGCGCCGTTGATGCGCACCATGCCCGCACGCAGCTGCTTCGACACACGCTTGATCCGCTCGCGGTCGCCCGACTGGATATAGGCGGCAAGACCGTATGGCGTATCGTTGGCGATTTCGACGGCTTCTTCTTCCGTATCGAACGGGATCATCGCCAGCACCGGCCCAAAGATTTCCTCACGGGCAATCGTCATCTCATTGTTCACATCGGCAAATACCGTGGGACGGACGAAATAGCCGCGATTGAAGCCTTCCGGACGGCCGGTGCCACCGGCGATCAGGCGTGCGCCTTCCTTGATGCCCTGCTCGATCAGTCCCTGCACCTTGTTGAACTGCGCCTCGGAGACGAGCGGGCCCATATGATCGCCGTCCTGCGCGGGATCACCGACAACGGTCGCCTTCGCCGTGGCGGCTGCAACTTCCGTTGCCTTGTCGTAGACCGAGCGCTCGACCAGCATGCGTGTCGGCGCATTGCAGGATTGGCCCGTGTTGTTGAAGACGTGCAGCACGCCGCGCGTTACCGCCGCTTCCACATCGCTGTCGGCGAAAACGATGTTGGGCGACTTGCCGCCGAGTTCCAGCGATACGCGCTTGACCGTATCGGCAGCAGCCTTGGTCACGGCAATACCGGCACGGGTCGAGCCGGTGAAGGACATCATGTCGATGCCCGGATGCGCGGACATGACAGCACCCACGGACGGACCATCGCCATTGACCATGTTGAACACACCGGCGGGAAGGCCCGATGCATCGATGATTTCAGCAAAGACAATCGACGAAATCGGTGCGATTTCCGAGGGCTTCAGCACCACCGTGCAACCGGCGGCGATGGCAGGCACGACTTTCAGCACAACCTGGTTCATCGGCCAGTTCCACGGCGTGATCAGGCCGCAGACGCCGATGGGCTCATAGGCGATCCGGACATTGGGGTTGTGCTCGTCGAGCGGACGTTCGAATTCAAAACTCTTCAGTGCCCGCATGAATGCCTTGAGGTGGCCGGTGCCCGAGGCTGCCTGCTCTTCCAGCGCCATCTTGATCGGCGCGCCCATTTCGGAGGAGATGGCCTGCGCCATGTCATTGATGCGCGTCTCGTAGACGGCGGTCAGGCGCTCGAGCCAGGCAATGCGCTCCTCGCGGCTTGTCAGGCTCCAGGTGGCGAATGCCTTGCGTGCGGCGGCAACGGCGGCATCGACATCGGCGGCCGAGCCCATTGAAATGACGGCAAAGGGCTGCTCGTCCGCCGGATTGATCACTTCGAGGTCCTTTGCCACGGCCGGAGCGGTCCATTTTCCATTGATATAGAAATCGGTCTTGCGAAGCATGGTTGGTCTCCTGCCTGGTGCTGTCGGATTGGGTTGGTTCAGGGCGGATGTGCATCCGTTGGACTGCTGGTGTAGCGGATGAATGGACCGCCAGCCAACAGGAATATCGAACAAAGAGGCGAAAATAGCGGCGCGCTGACGTTTGATCGTCATTTCCTGGGTTGGTGGAAGGCACGCCCGATGCGCAGGAAATTGCCGAGCATGGCATGGCCATATTCCGTCAGCACCGACTCCGGATGGAACTGCACCCCGAATGTCGGGTGCGCCCGGTGGGCAAGCCCCATGATCTCGCCCCTGTCGGAGCGGGCCGTTACGGTGAGCGACGCATTGTCCTCGTCCGCAACGACAATCAGCGAATGATAGCGCCCAGCCTTGAACGGGCTCGGCAATCCCTTGAAAACGCCCGTTCCGTCATGCTGGATCAGGGACGAGCGGCCATGCATGGGTTCCTGCGCCCGCAGCACCGTACCGCCGAAGGCCTCACCGATGCATTGGTGGCCAAGGCATATGCCGAGAATGGGAATGCTGCCGCTGAAGGCTTCGATGATGGCGAGCGACTGCCCCGCTTCATGCGGCCCGCAGGGACCCGGCGAGATGACCAGAGCCGCGGGTTGCAGCGCTTCGATGTCGGCAACCGTGATTGCGTCGTTGCGCACGACGCGTGTTTCCTCGCCGAGCTCGGCAAAATAGCGTGCCACGGTGAAAACGAAGGAATCGTAATTGTCGATGATGAGGATCATGAGCCGGCATCTCCGGCCATGTCGAACACATCGAAAATCCGCGCCGCCTTGTCCAGCGTCTCCTGATACTCCGCCGCGGGATCGGAGAGCGCCGTGATGCCGCCGCCCGCCTGGAACACCGCCTTGCCACCCTGGAACAGCACGGTGCGGATGGCGATGTTGGTGTCCATATTGCCGTTGAAACCGAAAAAGCCGATCGAGCCGCAATAGACACCGCGCGCGACCTGTTCCATCTCGGTGATGATTTCCATCGCCCGCAGTTTCGGCGCACCGGTGATGGAGCCGCCGGGAAAAGCCGCGCGGATCAGGTCCGGCAGTGATTTTTCGTCCGCCAGACGCCCGGTGACGACCGACACCAGATGATGCACGCTGGCATAGGATTCCAGCCCGCACAGCACGGGCGTGAGCACGGAATGGGGATTGCAGACCCGCGACAGATCATTGCGCATGAGGTCGACGATCATCAGGTTTTCGGCGCGATCCTTTTCAGAAGCAAGCAGGGTCTCCGCATGCCGCCGGTCGATATCCGGATCGGCCGAGCGCGGCACCGTGCCCTTGATCGGCCGTGTCTGCACGTCCCGGCCCCGAACGGAAAGAAACCGCTCCGGCGAACTCGACGCGATGACCAGATCATCGTGCTCCAGATAGGCGGCAAATGTCGCGGCATTGCGCTGGCGCAGCGCCTTGTAGAAGGCCCAGACGGGATAGTTTTCGGGAAGATCGGCGATAAAGCGTTGCGCGATATTGGCCTGGAAAATATCGCCATCGAGAATGTATTCGACGACTTTCGCCACCGCCTGCATATAGGCTTCGCGCGTGAAATTGGATTGCCAGATATTGCGCGCAACGCGTGGCCGCACGGAGTCTGGCGTTTTCACCGGCTTCTCGAGCGCCGTAAGAAAGACATGAGCGCGTTCGGCGGCACGCCTTTCGTCCGCCTGTTCGGGCAAACCGGACGAGACGAGCCAGACCCGTTGCGTCAGGTGATCGAAGGCAAGCACGACATCATGGAAATGCCAGATGGCGTCGGGCACATCGCCCTGCGACTGTTTGCGCGGTTCTGGAAGATTTTCCAGCAACCGTCCGAATTCATAGGAGAAATAGCCGATGGCCCCGCCATGGAATGGCGGAAGGCCAGCCTGATCGTCGAGGCGGAAACGTTTGAGATACTGGGAAAGAGCCTCCAGCGGGCCGAGATCCAGTGGCTGATCGTTCCAGCTGGCCGCACCATCCCGGACCGCCAGCGTGCCGAAGGGATCGGCAGCCACGTAGGAATAGCGGCCAAGCTGGTCGTGCCGCATGGCACTGTCAAGAAAGCTCAGCCTGCCGAACGGCTTCAGGCGTTCGGCAGCATCGACTGGTTCCAGCCAGGGGATTTCACGGATGTACATCCGTTGTCAGCCTTTCCCGAACGATGGCGTTACCCGCTCTTGCGGGTGGAAAGAAGTATACTTGTCTCGGTCAGGGTGATTCCGTCAATATGCCTGATGTCGCGCAGGGTGTGATCGAACGCCTCCAGCGTCTCCACCTCGATCTCCGCAACAATATCCCAGCGGCCGTTGGTGGTATGCAGCGCGCGGATTTCGGGAAATCCCTGCAGGCGGCGGATGACCTTTTCCGCGCCCTGCCCGGCCACTTCGATCATGGCGATGGCGCGAACGCCATAAACGCCGGCACCCGCCTTCAGCGTCACGGTAAAACCCTGAATGGTGCCGTCGGTCGTCAGCTTGTCGACGCGGGCCCGCACGGTGGCGCGCGAAATGCCGAGCAGCGTTGCCATCGATGAGACGGGCATGCGGCAGTCATCGCGCAGCAGTGACAAGAGGCGGCGGTCAAGATCATCCATGTCTGTTCCAATTTGTATAATTGAGATGCGCAAACTGCGCATTAAGTAGCGCATTTCTATCAGGATGCTGTCTATTTGTCACCGTCTCGGGGTGGCAGTATACTGGCTGCGCCGGTGAATCCCCCGGCTTCATTTGATTGACCATTCAAACGCGAAAGTGGCGCTTGTTGATGAACATGCTCAGCAACTTTGAGAACGACCCCAAACAGAAATTGATGATCGTCGGCGCGCCCATCGAGGAAGGTGCCGGTCGTCTCGGCGCCCTGATGGGCCCGGCAGCGCTGCGCACCGCCGGTCTCATCCGCACTTTGGAAGAGATGGGCCATCCGGTCGACGATCATGGCGATCTTCGCCTGCCGCAGACCCTGCCAGCCGTTGCACCCGTCACCGGCCTTGCCCATCACATCGAAAAGATCGCCGCATGGTCGCGCATGCTCTGCGTTGAAACCTATGAGGCGATGAAGGACGGCAGTTTTCCGGTCATTCTGGGCGGCGACCATTCGCTGTCCATGGGCTCGGTCGGCGGCATCGCCCGCTACTGCCAGGAAAACAACCGCGAACTGTTCGTGCTCTGGCTCGACGCCCATTCCGATTTCAACACCCCGGCAACCTCGCCGTCCGGCAACATGCACGGCATGTCGGCGGCGCTCCTGTGCAACGAGCCCGGTCTTGAAGGCGTGTTCGGCGACGAGCCGCATGGCCTGATCAAACCGGAAAACCTGCATCTCTTCGGCATCCGCTCCATCGATACGGTCGAGCGTAAGCTCCTGCGCGAACGCGGCATCGACGTCATCGACATGCGCCAGATCGACGAGTTCGGCGTGGCCAAGCTGATGCGCCGCATCATCGAGCGGGTGCAGAAGGCCAATGGAATCCTGCACGTCAGCTTTGACGTGGATTTCATCGATCCGTCGCTTGCGCCGGGTGTCGGCACGACGGTTCCCGGCGGCGCCACCTACCGCGAAGCCCATCTCGTGATGGAAATGCTGCATGATTCCGGCGTTGTCGGCTCGCTCGACATCGTCGAGCTCAATCCGTTCCTCGACGATCGCGGCAAGAGCGCCATGCTGCTCGTCGATCTCGTCGCCAGCCTGTTCGGCCGGCAGATTTATGAACGGCCCGCCGTTTCAGACCAGAGCACCACGGCGCTCAACGTATAAGAAAATTGGCAAATAGGAGGATATTTTGCTGCAAACAGCCGCCCAACTGATTTCGACCGAGTCCCGTCTTGGCGCTCACAACTACAAGCCGCTTGATGTGGTTCTGTCGCGCGGCGAAGGCGTGCATGTCTGGGATATCGATGGGAACCGCTATCTCGACTGTCTTTCAGCCTATTCCGCCGTCAACCAGGGCCATTGCCATCCGAAAATCCTTGCGGCAATGACCGAACAGGCGTCAAAGCTGACGCTGACCTCGCGTGCCTTCCGCAATGATCAGCTGGCCCTGTTCTACGAAGAGCTGGCAACCCTCACCGGCTCGCACAAGATCCTGCCGATGAACAGCGGTGCCGAAGCCGTCGAGACCGCCATCAAGGCCGTGCGCAAATGGGGTTACGAGGTCAAGGGCGTGCCGGAAAATGCCGCCGAGATCATCGTCTGCTCCGATAATTTCCACGGCCGCACCATGGGGATCGTCGGGTTCAGCACGGACCCGTCCGCCCGCGAGAATTTCGGCCCCTTTGCGCCGGGGTTCAAGGTCGTTCCCTTCGGCGATATCGATGCCTTTGCAGCGGCATTGACCCCCAATACCGTGGCGTTCCTTGTCGAGCCCATCCAGGGCGAGGCTGGCGTGAAAATCCCGCCGAAAGGCTATTTCTCCAAGGTGCGCGAGCTCTGCACGCAGAACAACATCACGCTGATCCTCGATGAAATCCAGACCGGCCTCGGCCGCACCGGCGCCCTTTTGGCGGAAGAGCATGAGGCGATCGAGGCCGACGTGACGCTGATCGGCAAGGCGCTCTCGGGCGGCTTCTATCCGGTCTCGGCTGTGCTGTCGAACAGCGATGTACTCGGCGTTCTGAAACCCGGCCAGCACGGCAGCACATTCGGCGGCAATCCGCTGGCCTGTGCCATTGCCCGCGCCGCGCTGCGTGTTCTCACGGAAGAGAACATGATCGAGAATTCCCGCATCGAGGGCGAGTATTTCCTGCAGCAGCTCAAGGGTATCCGCAGCAATATCGTGCGTGAAGTGCGCGGCCGCGGCCTGATGCTGGCCATCGAGCTGCATCCGGAAGCCGGCGGTGCCAACCGCTTCTGCTACGAGCTGAAGGAACGCGGCATTCTCGCCAAGGACACCCATGGCGATACGATCCGCATCGCGCCGCCGCTGGTGATCAAGCGCGATCAGATCGATTGGGCGCTGGAACAGTTCAACGAAGTGCTGACCAGCATGAATTGAGGCAGAGTGAGGGCTTTGCTAAGCCCTCACTCGTTCCGCCTTCGGATCATACATCGGTGTGAGCGATGCCACGGCTTTCACGCGCTCTCCGGCGATCTCGATCTCGTAGTTCGACGCCAGCACCTGCTCCGCGCTTTCGCCCTTGCAGGCGACATAGCCAAGCCCGATCGCCCCACCGAGATAATGGCCGTAATTGCCTGAGGTGATCGTTCCGACGATTTCGCCATCGCGCACGATGGCTTCATTGTGGAACAGCAGCGGTTCGGGATCGGCAAGGCGGAACTGCACCAGCCTGCGGTCCAGTCCGCTTTCCTTCTTCTGCAACACCGCATCACGCCCGATGAAGTCGCCCTTCGTGGTTTTGACGGCAAAGCCGAGCCCTGCCTCCAGCACATGGTCTTCGTCGGTGATATCATGGCCGAAATGCCGGAAGGCCTTTTCGATCCGGCAGGAATCCAGCGTGTGCAGGCCGCACAGTTTTAGACCCAGCTCCTGACCGGCCTCCTCCAGCGCCTCGAACACATGCGCTGTCTGGTCGGACGAGACATAAAGCTCCCAGCCGAGTTCGCCGACATAGGTGACGCGGTGCGCGCGGGCGAGGCCCATGCCGATCTCGATTTCCCGCGCGGTGCCGAAGGGATGACCCGCATTGGAAAAATCGTTGGGGCTGATCTTCTCGATCACGTCGCGGGATTTCGGCCCCATCAGGCACAGCACGGATTCCGCCGCCGTCACATCGGTGATGACCACGAATTCGTCCTTGAGATGCTTGCGCATCCAGGCGAGATCGCGTTGCAGGGTGGCGCCGGGAACCACGGCAAAGAACGCCGTCTCCGACAGGCGCGTGATCGTCAGATCGCTTTCGATACCGCCCCGGTTGTTGAGCATTTGCGTGTAGACGATGCGTCCGGGCTCGACATCGAGCTGGTTGGCGCAAAGTCTTTGCAGGAAAGCCAGTGCATCGCGGCCCTCGATGCGGATCTTGCCGAAGGAGGTCATATCGAACAGGCCGACGCCATTGCGCACCGCCAGATGTTCCTCGCGCTGATTGTCGAACCAGTTCTGCCGCTTCCAGGAATAGCGGTATTCGCGCTCCTGGCCTTCCCGCGCGAACCAGTTTGCCCGTTCCCATCCGGCCACTTCGCCGAAAACGGCACCGCGGGCCTTCAAATGTTCATGGATGGGCGAACGGCGGATATTGCGGGATGTCGCCATCTGCCGATAGGGAAAATGATCGGCATAGAGCAGGCCAAGCGTCTCGGAGACGCGTTCCTTCAGATAGCGCCGGTTCTTCTGGAATGGCTGGGCCCGGCGGATATCCACTTCCCACAGGTCGAACGGCGCTTCACCGTCGTGAATCCATTGCGCCAGCGCCATGCCGGCTCCGCCGGATGAAACAATACCGATGGAATTGTAGCCCGCCGCGACCCAGTAGCCGCCAAGCTCCGGTGCTTCGCCGAGATAATAGCGATCATCCGGGGTAAAGCTTTCCGGCCCGTTGAAAAAGGTGTGAATCCCCGCCGTGCCGAGCATCGGCATGCGGTTGACGCCCATTTCGAGGATCGGCTCAAAGTGCTCGAAATCCTCCGGCAGTTGGTCGAAGCAGAAATCTTCGGAAATGCCGTTCATGCCCCATGGCTTGGCCACGGGCTCGAAGGCGCCGAGCATCATCTTGCCGGCATCTTCCTTGTAATAGGCGCACTCATCCGGAACGCGCAGCACCGGCAGGCGGCCGAGCCCTTCAATCGCTTCGGTGACGAGATAAAAATGCTCGCAGGCGTGCAGAGGCACCGTCACGCCCGACATGGACGCCAGATCGCGCGCCCACATGCCCGCGCAGTTGATCACCACGTCGGTCTCGATCGTGCCCTGTTCCTCGCCCTTGGCCCAGGAAACGCCGGATACCCGGCCATTCTTCTTGTGAATGTCGGTGACTTTCACGTTCTCGAAGATTTTTGCACCGCGCTGCCTCGCGCCCTTGGCCAGTGCCATGGCGATATTGGCGGGATCGCACTGCCCGTCCAGCGGAAGATGCACGGCTCCGACCACATCCGATATGTTAAGATGCGGGTACATCTCCTTGACTTCGCGCGGAGAAATCTCCCTGACATCCACATCGAAAGCACGCGCCAGGGATGCCTGACGATAGATCTCGTGCTTGCGTTCCTCGGTCAGCGCCACGGTGATGGAGCCCACCTGGCGCATGCCCGTGGCCACCTCGGTTTCCGCCTCCAGCTTGACGTAGAGATCGGCGGAATATTTGGCGAGCCGCGTCATGTTCTGCGAGGCGCGCAGCTGGCCGATCAGGCCAGCCGCATGCCATGTGGTGCCCGAGGTCAGCTGCTTGCGTTCCAAGAGAACAATGTCGGTCCAGCCCAGTTTGGCAAGGTGATAGGCGACGGAACAGCCGGAAACGCCGCCCCCGATGATGACGGCTCTGGCCTTGGCCGGAAGAGAACTCATGCGCGGATTCTTTCGTTAGCGGGATCCCAGAGCGGCTGATCCGGATGCACGGTGGCCTTGAAACGCTCACCGAAAATCTCGACCTCGATTTCCGTTCCGGGTTCGGTGAGTTCGGTCTTGAGCATGCCGAGCGCGATGGATTTATCAATCCGGTGCCCCCATCCGCCCGAGGTGGTTTCACCGACAATGCTGCCCTGGTGCCAGAGCGTCGACATATAGGGTGCGTCGCAATCCCCGGCATCGACCGTCAGCGTGACGAAGCGCTTCTTCACGCCGTGCTGCTTTTCGCTTTCCAGCGCGGCCTTGCCGAGAAATTCGGGCTTTTCCCATTTGATGAAACGGTCGAGCCCGCTTTGCAGCGGTGTGTAGTCGGTGGACAGATCGCCCTTCCAGGCGCGATAGCCCTTTTCCAGCCGCAGCGAGTCCAGCGCATACATGCCGAACGGTTTTAGCCCGTATGGCTGCCCCGCCTGCCAGACCGCATCGAAAATGGCCTGGGTATCGGCGACCTTGCTGTGGATTTCCCAGCCCAGTTCCCCGGCAAACGACACACGCACAAGCTGGCAATAGCGTCCGGCGATCTGGGTTGTCTGGTGCGACAGCCAGGATTTGCCGAGATCCGCATCGCAGATACCGGCAAAAAGATCACGCGCCTTCGGCCCCGTGAAGATCTGGCAGGAAAACTGCTCCGTGACGTTGCTGATGCTGATCGCGCTGCCCTTGGGCAGATGTTTTTGCAGCCATTCCAGATCGTGCCACTCGGCAACGCCTGCGGTAATGAGGAAAAACACATCCTCATCGATGGCCATGATCGACATTTCGGTGACGACGCGGCCTTTGGCATCGGCGAAATAGCCAAGGCCGATGCGGCCGGGTTTCGGCACCAGACCGGTGATCAGGCCGGACAGCCAGTCGCGTGCCCCGGCGCCGCTCACCTTGAAGCGGGAGAAACCGGGCAGATCGAGAATGCCGACCGCGTCGCGCACCGCATGGCACTCCTCGCGGATGCGCCGTTGCCACGGCCCTTCCCGCGTGAATGTCTGTGTCGCCTCTTCCGAGGTATCGTCGCCGGGCTGCGCATACCAGTTTGCCCGCTCCCAGCCATTATAGACGCCGAACTGCGCGCCCAACCCGGTCACGCGCGCATGCAGCGGCGACAGCTTCTTGTTGCGTCCGGCAGTCCACGTATGGCGCGGGAAATGGATAGCGTATTCGTGGCCATAGACTTCCACGCCCTTGGCGACACTGTAGTCATGATCGGCAAAGGCGGTGAAGCGGCGCGGATCGCAGGACCACATGTCCCATTCGGTCGCGCCCTCCGTCACCCATTCCGCCAGTACCTTGCCTGCCCCGCCCGCCTGCGCGATACCAAAGGTGAAAACACAGGCTTCGAACGCGTTGGGCACGCCGGGCATCGGCCCGATCAGCGGATTGCCATCCGGCGCATAGGGAATGGGGCCATTGATGATTTTCGACAGACCGGCCGTACCAAGGATCGGCACGCGGGCGATCGCATCGTTCAGATACCATTCGAGGCGCTCCAGATCGTCGGGAAACAGCTGGAAGGAGAAATCATCAGGCATGGGATCATCTGAGGTGGCCCAGTGCGCCCGGCAATTGCGCTCGTAAGGACCGAGATTCATGCCGTTCTTCTCCTGCCGGAGATAGTAGGACGAATCCACATCGCGCAGCAGCGGCAGCTTGTGGCCCTGTTCGCGGCTCCATGCGGCAATCTCGGGGATTTCATCGAACAGCAGATACTGATGGCTCATGACCATCATCGGCACATCGCGGCCGAACAGCCTGCCGATTTCCTGCGCCCGGTAACCGGCGGCATTGACCACATATTCGCAGCGGATCTCGCCCTGCGGCGTCGCGATCACCCATTCATCACCGTCGCGCCGGGCACCTGTCACCGGACAGAAACGGATGATCTTTGCGCCCATGTCGCGTGCGCCCTTGGCCAGTGCCTGCGTCAGCTGGGCGGGGTCGATATCGCCGTCATTGGGATCATAAAGCGCGCCTTCCAGATCGTGAGTCGACAGGAAGGGATAGCGGCCGTTGATCTCATCGACACCGAGCACGTCGATATCCATGCCCTGATAGCGCCCCATGCTTTTGACGCGCTGGAACTCGCGCATGCGTTCCTTGCCATGGGCGAGCCGCAGCGAGCCGGTGACGTGGTAGTTCATGGGATAGTCGACTTCCTGCGCCAGCCGCCGGTACAGCTCGGCGGAATAACGCTGCATGTTCATCACCGACCACGAGGCGGAGAAGGTAGGCACATTGCCCGCCGCATGCCAGGTGGAGCCCGATGTCAGCTCGTTCTTCTCCAGAAGCACGCAATCGGTCCATCCCGCCTTGGCGAGATGATACAGCGACGAGACGCCGACCGCCCCGCCGCCGATGATGACGACCCGCGCCGACGTTGGAAATTCAGACATGCATAGTCTCCCGTGGTCTCATGCTGTGGTTTTGCTGCCCGGTCATGCCCGGGCGATTTCATCGAGGTACCACTGGATGTACCGCAACTCGTTGTGTTCCATCGGTGCGATGGGCCCCGGCACGAAATAGTGCGAGCGCACGCCGCGCGCCGTGTGTTCGATGATCGTCTTGTCCTCGGCCGTGGTCACCTTCCACAGCCATGTCAGCTTTTCCAGATCGTAATCCCGGCCCTCTTGCGCATCGCCGCGCACCAGCCAGATCAGCTCCATCTCGCAGGTATCGGCTGTCTTCGGAATGAAACGATAAATCATGCCATGATCGGGGTAGCACACGAGGAAACTCGTGCCGCCAAGGTGGATGGAGGTCACGCCGCCGTCGAATTCGGTGAAACGGCCCATCAACGGGCCGACAGGCGAGCCGTCCTGGCTGCCGCTCGATACGCCGTCATAGAGCGCATAGCGGAACGTATGAATCGTTTCATTGCCCTGCGCGGAGCT
Source organism: uncultured Phyllobacterium sp. (assembly GCF_902479695.1). Lineage (NCBI taxonomy): Bacteria > Pseudomonadati > Pseudomonadota > Alphaproteobacteria > Hyphomicrobiales > Phyllobacteriaceae > Phyllobacterium > uncultured Phyllobacterium sp. Next base: position 38,321 of record NZ_CABSQF010000025.1, read on the forward strand.
CTGCCAATGGTCACCGGTCGCAATGTCGATGCCGAGCGCGCAGGTGCGCTGCTCCATCCGCGCATTCAGCTCGGTGATTTTTTCCAGCGGCTGTTCAAGCGCATGGGTCTGCGAATATTCCGGATGTGCCGGGCCGCAGTGGTAGCATTCGACGTAATTTTCGACGGCCAGTTTCCAGTTGGCATCCACCGGATAGGTCTCGCGGTGCGCCACCTTGGCATCGGCCCAGCCATATTGCCCGCAGGTGGTGCGCAAGGACTGCTCGATAATGTCGAAATTCAGCGGTTCGTCGGCAAAGCAGATGAAGATCAGCCCTTCGGCCACGCGCACATGCAGCTTTTTCAGGCCATGGGCGCTGCGGTCGAAATCCCGCGGCATCAGCCGCGCCGCGCGCAGGCTGCCATCGTTCATGTAGGTCCAGGCGTGGTAAGGACACACGAAGAAGCGGGCATTGCCCTTCTGCTGGGTGCAGACCTCGGCGCCGCGATGGCGGCAGACATTGAGAAATGCGTGGATCGTACCATCCTCGGTGCGCGAAACGATCACCGCCTCCGAATCGATCTTGAACAGCTCGAAATCGCCCGCATTGGGAATGATGCTGGCATGGCCGATACAGTGCCAATGGCGGCGGAACACCCGTTCCATGTCCCGGGCATAGACATCCGGGTCCATATAGAAGGCGCGCGCCAGCCCATGGCCGGGCCGGTGGTCCGCAATCATGCGGTCGATCTTGTCGCCTGCCGGTGCAACGCCGGCCAATGCCTGTTCCGCGCCCATGTTAGCCTCGCTCAAAAAGAGTGGTCCCCCGACGCGCTCCCTTGTTTCCCGGATGCGTCGCAGATTAGAATGATTCCGCATTGGGCGCCGTTCAAGCGATGGTTGCTCATCAAGACATGAATTATTCTCAACAGTCTGTTTTACAGGATGCCGCCCGATGATGTCGAAGCCCCGAATACCCCCGCTCGGCTCGTTGCGCGCGTTTGAAGCCTCGGCCCGTCTCTTGAGTTTTCGCCTGGCGGGCGATGAGCTCGGCGTCACCCAATCGGCCATCAGCCACCGCATTTCCGAGCTCGAGGCGATTCTCGGGGTAAAGCTGTTCGAACGCCTGCCGCGCGGCGTGGCGCTGACCGATGCCGGCACGCTGTATTATCCCTATATGCGCGATGCCTTCGAAAAGATCGCCCGCGGCACGGCGCTGATCAACCGGCTGGGCACGACGGACGATCTGGCGCTTGAAACCTATGCGACCTTTGCCATCCGCTGGCTCATTCCGCGCCTGACCGACTTCCGCAAGGTCAATCCGAACCTTGCCATCCGCATCGGCACCAGCCAGCTCGACTGGGAACTCAACATCGACAGTTCCGATATCGGCATCATCCACACGACCCGGCCGGAGCGGATGAACCTGCATTATCGGCTGCTTGTTAAAGCCGAGATGTTTCCGGTGTGCAGCGCGGCGGTTGCGGCACGGATCGCCGGCGACACCGAGGCAAAGGCACTCAACAAAGTGCCGCGTCTGGCGCTCTATACCGCACCGGAGGACTGGGGCACGTGGCTCGATGCCGCCGGGATTGCCGATAGCGGCCAGGCGGTGACGCTGAAGTTCGACACCTACCTCGCCGCGCTGCAATCGGCTCTGGATGGTCAGGGATTGGCCATCGCCCCGGGCTTTCTCGTCGCCGACGATCTGAAGGCGGGGCGTCTGGTGGCACCGTTTGCGCTAAGGATCCCGCAACCCGGTGCATGGTACATGATCTGCCGCAAGGAACGGGTCAATGAAGCGCGCATCCGCCAGTTCGAGAAGTGGCTGGTGGAGCAGTTCGGCGGATGAAACCAACGATTGCTGTTGTTTCACCCCCCTCTGGGCTGCCGCCCATCTCCCCCACAAGGGGGGAGATCAGCCTTCACAGCTGTTTCAGCGAATCTTCAAGGGTGAAAGTTGACCGAGATGATCGATGCCGATGCGATCTCCCCCCTTGTGGGGGAGATGTCCGGCAGGACAGAGGGGGGTACAAATCACTTCCTCTTAATCCCGATCGATTTTCCAACCCGCGCCGGAATCCCGAGTTTCGCATGGGCAGTCTTGTAAAACTCAAGCTTTGGCAGCACGTCCTCCGGGAACGGCACAACCTTCGGGCCGTTCATATCCACGTGCAGTGACAGAACTTCCGACGTCGCAGCAACCCAGCCATCGACGTGAATGATCTCGTTGTAGGTATGCAGACGCTTGCCGTCGAAATCGATGAGCTGGCTGGTGACCGTCACCAGATGGTCGAGATGGATCTCCTGCACGTAGCAGATATGAACCTCCGCCGTGTAGATCGTCAGCTTGCGTTCCGCCGCATATTTCGGGCCAAATCCCAGCTCGGCAAGGAATTCATCACCGCCCCGGTCGAACACCACGTTGTAATAGGCCATGTTCAGATGGCCGTTATAATCGATCCATTCCTTTTCCATGGCTATCGGAGCGGAGCGGTACAAATCACCTTCTGGCATGCTGGTATTCCCCTGATTGGTAAAACTCGGCGGCATTTGAACCATGGCAGCCGCCCGTCCACTGTGTCAAAAACGACTGATAATGGCGGCGGCCTAACGATTGGCTGCCGCGCGCAGGCTGCTCGGCGGCTTGCCCTCGAAGGTGCGGAACGTGCGGGCGAATGCGGCAGCGGATGAAAAACCCGTTCGCGCGGCGATATCGGCCAGCGGGGTTTTGGTATCGGTGATCAGCCGCCGCGCGATCTTCAGGCGTAGGCGCAGATAGTAGCGGCCGGGTCCTTCGCCCACGGCTTTCGCAAAAATTTTTTCCAGGCTGCGCGCACTCAGGCCGCAGCGTTTGGCAATCGCTCCGATGGTGAGCGGCGCATCGAGATGCCCCTCCATCAGCCGAATCGCCGTGGCGAGTTTCGGATGCACGCCGTCGAGCCGCCCCAGCGAGACAAGCGGCTGCGCAACGTTGGATGCATGCGCTTCGTCATAGATAAAGACGCTCGCCACATCGAGCGCCACGGACATGCCGCAGCGCGAGCGGATGAGATGCAGCATCAGGTCGAAGGTCGGCGACGCGCCGCCCGTGGTGAAGACGGGCCCGTCGATGACATAGCGGTCCGGCCGGATATCCGCCTCGGGAAATTCGGCGGTGAATTCCTCCATGTCCTCCCAGTGGGTGGTGGCACGCCGTCCCCGCAGCAGCCCCGCCCGGCCAAGCAGCCATGACCCCGCCTCGATGCCGCCGATCATCTGGTAGTGATGCATGGCGCGGCGCAGGCCGGCGGTAAAGGTGGTGCGCGAAATATCCGATGTGCCGAAGCCGCCGATCATCAGCAGCATGTCGGCCTTGTCAGCCGGATCGAACGCGCCGGAGACGGCAATCGGCAGGCCGCAGGTGGTGATCGCCGGGTTGCCATCCAGCGAAACGATCCGCCATTTGAACAGGGTGCTGCCCGAGACGCGGTTGGCGGCACGCATGGGATCGATGGTCGATGCCACGCACATCAGCGATGCGCCGCTGAAGACGAGGACCGTCACCTCAAGCGTTTTGGTGTTGGGCAAAAAGAGTGGCGACGTTTCGTTATTCATCAAATCAAGTTCGTATATTGCAAAGCATGCATTTGCAACAGCTGCATGATTTGCCCAACGAAAAAATGGGAGCAAAGCAATGGGACTCACCCCCAATCGCGACGTATTCATCACCTGTGCCGTCACCGGCGCGGGCGACACGACAGGCCGGTCCGACAAGGTTCCGGTCACCCCGCGGCAGATCGCCGACGAGTGCATATCAGCCGCCAATGCCGGTGCCGCCGTGGCGCATATCCATGTGCGCGATCCGAAAACCGGCAAGGGTTCGCGCGATGTCGCGCTTTACGCGGAAGTGGTCGAGCTGATCAAGGCATCGGGCGTCGACATGGTGCTGAACCTCACCGCCGGCATGGGCGGCGACCTGACGCTCGGCAGCACCGAACAGCCGATGCCGCCCTCACCCGTCGGCACTGATATGGTCGGCGCCACCGAACGGCTCGTGCATGTGGCCAAGCTGCGCCCGGAAATCTGCACGCTCGATTGCGGCACGATGAATTTCGGCGAAGGCGACTACGTCATGACCAATACGCCTGCCATGCTGAAAGACATGGCGGCACAGATCAAGGCGCTGGGCGTGCGCCCGGAAGTCGAGATTTTCGATACCGGCCATCTGCTCCTCGCCAAGTGGCTCTATGACCAGAAGCTTCTGGAAGACCCCGTCATGGTGCAGCTGTGCATGGGCATTCCCTGGGGCGCGCCGGACGATATCAACACGCTTTTGGCGCTCACCAACAACCTGCCCGCCAACTGGACGTTTTCCGCCTTCTCCATCGGCCGCAACCAACTGCCCTATGCCGCCATGGCCATGCTTGCCGGCGGCAATATCCGTGTCGGCCTTGAAGACAATATCTGGCTCGACAAGGGCGTCCTTGCCACCAACGGCCAGCTGGTCGAACGGGCCGTGAAGGTCGCCGAGGGCATGGGCGCCAGAATTCTCGGACCTGACGAGGTTCGGGCCCGCATGAAACTGACAAAGGGCTGGTGAGATCATGAGCGTCATTCGCAAAGCGGCAGCCGTCGGCGGCGGCGTCATCGGTGCGGGCTGGGTTGCCCGTCTCATTCTCAACGGCATCGACGTGTCGATCTTCGATCCGGACCCGGAGGCGGAACGCAAGGTCAGCGAGGTGATGAAGAATTCACGCCGCGCCTACAAGACCATGGTGCCCGGCGGCCTGCCCAAAGAGGGCAAGCTGACCTTTGCCAAGACAATCGCCGAGGCTGTTGCCGGTGCCAATTTCATTCAGGAAAGCGTGCCGGAACGCCTCGACCTCAAGCACAAGGTGCTGGCGGAGATCGACAAGCACGCGGCGGTCGATGCCATCATCGGCTCGTCCACGTCAGGCATCCTGCCGTCGGACATGCAGACATCGATGAAGCATCCCGAGCGCCTCGTTGTCGGCCACCCCTACAACCCGGTCTATCTCCTGCCGCTGGTTGAAATCGTCGGCGGCAAGCTGACCTCGCCGGAAGCCATCGAAACCGCGCGGGAACTCTATGCCTCCATCGGCATGAAGCCCGTGGTCATCCGCAAGGAAATCGAAGCCTTTGTCGGCGACCGCCTGCTCGAAGCCGTCTGGCGCGAAGCGCTGTGGCTGATCAAGGACGACATCACCACCGTCGAGGAACTCGACGACATCATGCGCTATTCCTTTGGCATCCGCTGGGCGCAGATGGGCATGTTCCAGGTCTATCGCGTGGCGGGCGGCGAAGCCGGCATGCGCCACTTCATGGCCCAGTTCGGCCCCTGCCTGTCCTGGCCGTGGACCAAGCTGATGGATGTGCCTGAGCTCACTGATGAACTCGTCGACAAGATCGCTGCACAATCCGATGAACAGGCGCATGGCCTGTCCATCCGCGAGCTGGAACGCATCCGCGACGATAACCTCGTGGCGATCATGGATGCCCTGTCCCGCCAGAACAAGGGCAAGGGCTGGGGTGCCGGTGCGCTCTACAAGGATTACACCAAGCAGTTGTCGAAACTGGCAAAGAAGCCTGCGGTCTCCAAGGCGGCTGAAAAGGCCAAATCCACCAAACCCAAGAAGAAGGCTTAAATCATGGATTTCGGTCTTTCGGAGGAGCAAAGGCTGATTGTCGAAACGACACGCGCCTTTGTCGAAAACGAGCTTTACCCGCATGAAGCGGAAGTGGAGCGTACGGGTGTCCTGCGCAAGGAGCTTGCGGACGAACTCAAGCAGAAGGCGATTGCAGCCGGTCTTTATGCGGCGAACATGCCGGAATCCGTTGGCGGCGCCGGTCTCGATACCGTGACATGGCTGCTGTATGAAAAGGAGCTTGGCCGCGCCAATTATGCGCTGCACTGGTCCTGTGTCGGCCGTCCGTCCAACATCCTGCTCGCCGGTAGCGACGCGCAGAAGGAAAAATACCTCTATCCCTGCATTCGCGGCGAAAAGTCCGATTGCCTTGCCATGACGGAACCGGGCGCCGGTTCCGATCTGCGCGGCATGAAGGCGACGGCCGTCGAAAAGGGCGGTGACTGGGTCGTCAACGGCACCAAGCATTTCATCAGCCATGCGCTGGAAGCGGATTTCGTCATTCTCTTCGTGGCCTCCGGCGAAGAAGATACGCCGCGCGGCAAGAAGAAGAAAATCACCGCCTTCTTCGTGGACAAGGGCCATCCCGGCATGACGATCCGCGAGGGATATCGCAACGTCTCGCACCGGGGCTATACCAATGCCATTGTCGAATTTGACGATTGCCGCCTGCCCGCCGATGCCATTCTTGGCGAAGTGCACAAGGGTTTCGAGGTCGCCAACACGTGGCTCGGCGCGACGCGTCTGCAGGTCGCGGCCACCTGTCTCGGCCGCGCCGAACGGGCGCTTGGCCATGCCATCGAATATGCCGCACAGCGCGAACAGTTCGGCCAGCAGATCGGCAAGTTCCAGGGCGTCTCGTTCAAACTCGCCGACATGGCAACGGAGCTGAAGGCCGCTGACCTGCTGACCTTCGAGGCGGGCTGGAAGTTCGATCAGGGCACCGTCACCGATCAGGACATGGCCATGGCCAAGCTGAAGGCCACGGAAATGCTCGCCTTCGTCGCCGACGAGGCGATTCAGATTCATGGCGGCATGGGGCTGATGGACGACCTGCCGCTTGAGCGCATCTGGCGCGACGCACGCGTCGAGCGCATCTGGGAAGGCACATCCGAAATCCAGCGGCATATCATCTCGCGCGCCCTGCTTCGCCCGCATGGAGCGTAAATGGTTATGCGGTTAGGCTTTACCCCCCTCTGGGCTGCCGCCCATCTCCCCCACAAGGGGGGAGATCACATTGGCATGAATGCTTTCGCACAACAGGTAACGTTTCAAATTTCGCAGAATCGGCAATGCAGGCTGATCTCCCCCCTTGTGGGGGAGATGTCCGGCAGGACAGAGGGGGGTGCCTGACACATGCGCGCACTCGACCGTCTGCTCCGTCCCAAAACCATCGCTGTCTTCGGCGGCCTTCAGGCTGCCGAAGTCATCAAGCAATCGCAGAAAATGGGGTTCTCCGGCGAGATATGGCCGGTTCACCCCAAGCATGACGAAGTCCTTGGCCTCAAGGCCTACCGCTCCGTTGCCGATCTGCCCGGCAGTCCCGATGCCGCCTTTGTCGGCGTCAACCGCTTTCTGACCCTCGATATCGTCCGCCAATTGCGTGAACGCGGCGCGGGCGTTGCCGTCTGCTACGCCTCGGGGTTTCTCGAAGCGGGCGCCGACGACGCGGATGGCGCACGCCTGCAGGACGAGCTGATCGCGGCGGCGGGCGACATGCCCATCATCGGCCCGAACTGCTATGGCCTGATCAATTACTGCGATGGCGCCCTGCTCTGGCCGGACCAGCATGGCGGGCGCAGGCTTGCCGCCGATGAGCGCGGTGTCGCCATCATCACCCAATCCTCCAACATCGCCATCAACATGACGATGCAGACGCGCGGATTGCCGATTGCCCATGTCATGACGGCAGGCAACCAGGCACAGACCGGCCTGCCCGACATGGCCATCGCCCTGCTCGAGGATGAACGGGTCACGGCGCTGGGCCTGCACATCGAGGCGTTTCAGTCGGCAGCAAAGTTCGAAGCTTTGGCAAAGCGGGCGCGGGAACTGAACAAGCCCATCGTCGCCATGAAGGTCGGACGCTCCGCACAGGCGCGCGCCGCCACGGTGTCGCACACGGCCTCGCTGGCCGGATCGGATGCGGCGTCGGATGCATTCCTGAAACGGCTCGGCATTGCCCGTGTCAATTCCATCGCCTCGTTCCTCGAAACGCTGAAACTGCTGCATGTGCACGGACCGCTCGATGGCGATACGCTGTGTTCCATGAGCTGTTCCGGCGGCGAGGCCTCCGTCATGGCCGACAGCGCCGAGGAGCGGAGCATCCACTTTCCATCCCTCACGCCGGAGCATCGCGCCAAGGTCAAATCCACGCTGGGGCCGCTGGTCGCGGTCGCCAACCCGCTGGATTACCATACGTTCATCTGGAACAACGAACCGGCGCTGACCGAGACTTTCACCGCCATGGTATCCGGCGGTTTTGCCCTGAGCTGTCTCGTACTCGATTTTCCGCGCAAGGACCGCTGTTCCGATGTCGACTGGTGGTCGACGGTGCGCGGTCTTGAATCGGCCCTCAAAACCAACAGGGCCAAGGGCGCCATCGTCGCCTCGCTGCCGGAAAACATCCCGGAAGAGTACATGGCCGGGCTGATGGCGCAGGGCATTGCGCCGCTCTGCGGCATCACCGAGGCATTCGACGCGGCCGAGGCCGCCGCCTTCATCGGCAAGGCATGGAAGACACCCCTTGCCCAGCCGGTCGTCTCCCCGGAAATCCGTGACACGGACGAACAGGCGCCCGACGAAGCCGCCGCAAAGGCTCTTCTGGCGAAGCACGGCCTGCCCGTGCCCTTGGGCTGGCGCTGCCAGACGGTCGACGCCGCGGTTGCGGCTGCGGAGGACCTGACGTTCCCGGTTGCGCTCAAGGCACTCGGCGTTGCGCACAAATCCGAGCACAATGCCGTGCGGCTCAATCTGCGCGATGTGGACGCCGTCCGCGCGGCAGCAACCGACCTGATTGCCATCGGCAGCGGCCTCTATGTCGAGCGCATGGTGACCGACGCCGTTGCGGAACTGATCGTCGGCATTGTCGATGATCCGCAGTTCGGGCCGCTGATGACCCTCGGGACCGGGGGCGTGCTGGTGGAACTGTTGCAGGACAGTGTCACGCTGCTGTTGCCCTCCAGCCGTGCGCAGATCGAAGCCGCCCTTCGCTCCCTGCGCATGTTTCCGCTGCTCGACGGTTATCGCGGCAAGCCGAAGGCTGATCTGGATGCGGCGCTGGATGCCATCCTTGGCATTGCCGGATTTGCGGTCAAGAATGCCGGCCGGATCGTTGAACTCGATATCAATCCGCTGCTTGTATGCCGCAGCGGCCAGGGCGCATGGATCGCCGATGCATTGTTGATCACCAGGGGAGAGCTGCATGAATGATGTTGTCAGGACGCGCCGCGAGGGCGGCATTCTCGAAGTCACGCTGGATCGTCCGAAGGCCAATGCCATCGACCTGAAAACCAGCCGCCTGCTCGGTGAAACGTTTCAAAAATTCCGGGACGATCCCGAGCTTCGGGTCGCGATTGTCCAGACCGAAGGTGACAAGTTTTTTTGCGCCGGCTGGGACCTCAAGGCCGCTGCGGGCGGTGATGCGGTGGACGGCGATTATGGTGTCGGCGGCTTTGGCGGCCTGCAGGAACTGCGCGACTTCAACAAACCTGTCATCGCCGCCGTCAATGGCATGGCGGTCGGCGGCGGGTTCGAGCTCGCCCTCTCCTGCGACCTCATCTATGCCTCCGACCATTCGAGTTTTGCCCTGCCGGAAATCCGCGCGGGCACGCTGGCCGACGCCGCCACGGTGAAACTGCCCAAGCGCATTCCCTATCATGTCGCCATGGACCTGCTTCTGACCGGCCGCTGGATGGATGTCGCCGAGGCGCACCGCTGGGGGCTCGTCAATGAGGTCCTGCCCAAGGACAAGCTGATGGAACGGGTGTGGGAGATCGCCCGGCTCCTGGAAAGCGGCCCGCCGCTGGTGTTCGCCGCCATCAAGGAAGTGGCGCGCGAAGCGGAAGACATGAGCTTCCAGGATGCCATGAACTGGATCACCAAGCGCAAATTCCGTACGGTTGACATGCTTTATGCTTCGGAAGACGGTCAGGAAGGCTTCAAAGCCTTTGCCGAAAAACGCGATCCCGTATGGAAGGGCAGATGAGCACGGATTATTCAGTCCTGATCGACGCGGAAACCTGGGCCTTCATCGAGCGGACGAACAGCTTTTATCCGCCCGATGCCGTCGACTATACCGTCGCGCAGCAGCGCGACGTCTACAACACCATGTGCAAGGCCTTCTTTGCCGGCTACCCCGCAGGCATCTCGGCAATGGATCGTTTCATCGAGGCCGATGGCCGCACGATTACGGTGCGCCTCTACGACAAGGCAGGCACGAGCCCGCAAGCGGTATGCCTCTATTTCCACGGCGGCGGTTTTGTCGTCGGCGGTCTCGACAGCCATGACGATGTCTGCGCCGAGATTTGCGAGGCCACCGGCTTTCACGTCATCGCGGTCGACTACCGCCTTGCGCCGGAACATGCGCATCCCGCCTCCTTCGAGGATTGCCTTGCGGCATTCGAACACGCGGCGGCAACATCCAGCCTGCCGATTGTCCTGTGCGGTGACAGCGCCGGCGGCAATCTGGTGGCAGCCGTGTCGCACCATGTGCGCCATAGCGATCGCGCGCCGATCGGCCAGGTCATGGTCTATCCGGGATTGGGCGGCGCGCAGGACCAGGGGTCTTACCTCACCCATGCGGAAGCACCGATGCTGACGACGCGCGACACCGCCTATTATGCAAAAATCCGAAGCGGCGGCCGCGACTGGTCGACCGACCCGCGCTTTGCCCCGCTGACCGATACGGATTTTTCCGGCCTGCCCGATACCGTCGTGATCTCGGCCGAATGCGATCCGCTTTCCGACGATGGCCGGCAGTATTGTCAGCGCATCTCTGCTGCGGGCGGCAAGGCGATCTGGAACAATGAGCCCGGCCTCGTGCACGGCTATCTGCGTGCCCGCCACAGTGTTACACGCGCGCGCTCCAGTTTCCGTCGCATCTGCACCGCCGTGCATCTGCTGGGTCAGGGGCGCTGGCCGGGCCAGCTTTAGACCCGATTTTGCAGTTTGGCGGTGCAGATCAATTCCCTGCACTCGCCATGCGCCGGTTCTTGACCGCACCTTCCAGCCAGCCCAGCTCCATTTCCGGAACCGACGACAGCAGCAGGTCGGTATAGGCATCGAAGGGCGGCTTCAGCACCTGCGTTTTCGGACCGTAGCGCACCACCTCGCCGCGATACATCACTGCGATGGCGTCGGCGATGGATTTCACCGTCGCAAGATCGTGGGTGATGAAGAGATAGGCGACATGTTCGTCCGCCTGCAAGTCGAGCAGCAGTTTCAGGATACCGTCGGCCACGAGCGGATCGAGCGCGCTGGTCACCTCGTCGCAGATGATCAGTTTCGGCTTGGCGGCGAGCGCCCGGGCGATGCAGACGCGCTGCTTCTGTCCGCCGGACAGTTCGGCGGGGTAGCGGTCGGCAAAGCCTTTGCCCATCTCGATCTTGTCGAGCAGTTCGGCAATGCGTGCATCGCGCTCCTTGCCGCGCATACCGAAATAGAATTCGAGCGGACGGCCGATGATGGTGCCGATGGTCTGGCGCGGGTTCATCGCCACGTCGGCCATCTGGTAGATCATCTGCAACTCGCGCAGATCGTTGCGGGTGCGGTTGGCAAGGCGCGGCGAAAGCGTGCGCCCGTCAAAGGTGATCGTGCCTTCCATCGGCGGCAACAGACCGGTGATGGCACGCGCCAGCGTGGATTTGCCGGAGCCTGATTCGCCGACAACCGCCAGTGTCTGGCCGAGATGCAGATCCACGGAGACGTTCTTCAGCACTTTCACCAATCCACCACCATAGGCCGCGGTGATGTTCTTCACCGACAGGATCGGCGCGCTGTCGGACGTTTTTTCCTGATGCGGGATGTGATGCACCGATACCAGCTGGCGCGTATAGTCCTCGCGCGGTTCCTTGATGATCTGGCGCGTATCGCCATACTCCACCATCTTGCCGTGGCGCAGCACCATGATGTCGTCGGCGACCTGCGCCACCACGGCAAGGTCGTGGGTGATATAAAGCGCGGCGACGTTGGTGTCGCGGATGGCATCCTTGATCGAGGCAAGCACATCGATCTGCGTGGTCACGTCGAGCGCCGTTGTCGGTTCGTCGAACACGATCAGATCCGGCTCGGAACACAGCGCCATGGCGGTCATGGCCCGCTGCAATTGCCCGCCCGAGACCTGATGCGGAAAGCGCTGCCCGAAGGTTTCAGGGTTGGGCAGACCCAGTTTTTTGAACAGGCCGATGGCGCGTTTTTCCGCCTCGGCGCGCGTGGCGATCCTGTGCTGCAGCGCAGCTTCAACCACCTGGTCCATCAGCTTGCGCGCCGGATTGAAGGCGGCGGCGGCGGACTGCGCGACATAGCAGACCTCACGCCCGCGGATTTGCCGCAGGATGGTCGCACCGCCTTTGAGAATGTCGCGGCCGTTGAGCAATACCTCACCGCCGGTGATACGCACGCCGCCGCGGCCAAATCCCATGCCGGACAGGCCGATGGTGGATTTGCCGGCACCGGATTCGCCGATCAGGCCGAGCACCTTGCCGCGTTCAACCTTTACCGAGACATTGTCGACGATCACCACATTGCGCGGCGCTTCGCCGGGCGGATAGCTGGTGGCCTCGATCCGCAGATTGCGGATGTCGAGAAGAAGGCCGGTCTTGTCCTTCGCAGGCGCTTTAGCCATTGCCGCGTCCTCCCTTCAGGCTGGTGGTCCGGTTGAGAATCCAGTCGGCGACGAGATTGACCGAGATGGCGAGGATCGCGATGGCCGCCGCCGGGATCAGCGCGGCCGGAATGCCGAAGACGATGCCTTCCTTGTTTTCCTTGACCATGCCGCCCCAGTCCGCATCCGGTGGCTGGACGCCAAGGCCCAGAAAGGACAGCGCCGACAGGAACAGCACGGCAAAGATGAAACGCAGGCCGAGTTCGGCAACCAGCGGGGTCAGGGCGTTGGGCAGTATCTCGCGGAAAATGATCCAGATGCGCCCCTCGCCGCGCAGCTTTGCCGCCTCGACGAAATCCATGACATTGATGTCGACCGCCACGGCCCGCGCCAGCCGGTAGACGCGCGTGGCATCGAGCAGGCCCATGACGAGGATCAGCGTGGTGACATTGCCCGGCAGGACCGACAGCACCACAAGCGCGAAGATCAGCGTCGGGATCGCCATGATCAGATCGACGAAGCGCGACATCAGTTGGTCGAACCAGCCGCCGATGACGGCGGCGGCGAAACCCAGCACCGAGCCGAGTATGAACGACAGCGCCGTCGCCATGGCGGCGATGAAGATGGTGATGCGTGCGCCGTAAATCATGCGGGAAAGCAGGTCGCGGCCGAGATTGTCCGTGCCGAGCCAGTATTTCGCCGACATGGGCTCCCACACATCGCCAACGGTTTCGCCGACGGAATAAGGCGCAACCCACGGCGCAAAGATGGCCGCGAACAGAAAGACCGCCGTGATGATCAGGCCGATCCAGGCGCTGATGGGGATGTTCTTAACATTCAGCATGGCGCGGCCTCACTTGGGATGTCTGAGGCGGGGATTGGAAACAATCGCCACGATATCAGCAATGATGTTGAGGGTGATGTAAACAGCCGCGAAAACCAGTCCGCAGGCCTGCACGACCGGCACGTCGCGCTTGGCCACGTGATCGACCAGATACTGCCCCATGCCGGGATAGACGAAGATCACCTCGACCACGACGACACCGACGACAAGGAAGGCCAGGTTGAGCATCACCACATTGATGATCGGGGCAATGGCATTGGGGAACGCATGGCGGGCGATGATCTGGAACGGCGTCAGCCCCTTCAGCTCAGCCGTTTCGATATAGGCCGACTGCATGACGTTGAGAATGGCCGCCCGGGTCATGCGCATCATATGCGCCAGAACGACCAGCGTCAGCACCGTCACCGGCAGGGCGATGGCGCTCAGCCTTTCGCCAAGCGGCATGCCGTCATAAACGGTCGAGACGCTCGGAAACCATTGCAGGCGCACGGCGACGAAGTAGATCAGGAGATAACCGGTAAAGAACTCCGGCAACGACGTCGATGCGAGGCCGAGGCCGGAGATGATCTTGTCCACCCAGCCGTTGCGGTAGCGCACGGCCAGCAAACCCAGTCCGATGGCGAGCGGAATGGAAACCACCGCCGCCCAGAAGGCGAGGAACAGCGTGTTCCACAACCTCCCCTTGAGCGACGATGCGATGTCCTGCCCACTGGAAAGCGCCGTGCCGAGATCACCGGTCAATATGCCGCCGAGCCAATGCAGGTAGCGGATATAGGCCGGATCGTTCAGCCCCATGTCACGCCGCAGGTTTTCCAATGCCTCCGGTGTGGCCGACTGGCCGAGAATGGATTGCGCCACGTCTCCCGGCAATATCTGGGTGCCTGCGAAAATCAGCACCGAGACGGCAAGGAGAAGGAGAAGGCCCATCGCAATGCGCTGGGCCACCAGTTTGAGGACAGGACCGCTCATTCGCCCCGGCCTTAGGCGTTCAGCCAGCAGCGGGACAAGGCATAGCCGCCACTCATTTCCTGATTGCCGTCCTTCACCCAGCCGCCAACCTTGGCGCTGGTGGCGTCGATGAAGTCGTTGAACATCGGTACGATGACACCGCCCTCGTCGCGCACCGTGACCGACATGTCACGGTACATCTGCTTGCGCTTGACGGGATCGAGTTCGGCGCGCGCTGCAATCAATGTCTTGTCGAACTTTTCATTGAAGAAGCGCGTGTCGTTCCAGTCGGCTGTGGACAGATAGGCGGTCGAATACATCTGGTCCTGGGTCGGACGGCCGCCCCAATAGGATGTCGAGAATGGCTGCTTGTTCCAGACTTCCGACCAGTAGCCGTCGCCCGGTTCACGCTTGACCTCGATCTTGATGCCGGCCTTGGCCGCGCTCTGCTGGTACAGCTGGGCCGCATCGATGGCGCCGGGGAAGGCAACATCGGAGGTGCGCAGCAGTATTGCGCCGTCATGGCCGGATTTCTTGAAGTGGAAAGCCGCCTTGTCGGGATCGTAGGCGCGCTGCTCGATATCGTCCGAGAACAGCGGATAGGCCTTGTTGATCGGGAAATCATTGCCGATGGTGCCATAGCCACGCAGGATCTTCTGCACCATGTCTTCGCGGTTCATGGCGTATTTCAGCGCCAGACGCAGGTCGTTATTGTTGAACGGCGCCGTGTTACAATGGGCGATGAAGACGTAGTGTCCCTTGCCTGCCGCGTTCTGGATGGTCACACCCGGCACGCGCTTGACCAGATCGACGATCTTCGGCTCGACGCGGTTGATCATGTGCACCTGGCCGGACTGCAGGGCAGCCGTGCGGGCGGTGGCATCGTTGATGACGATGATTTCGATCTGCGCCGCATGGCCGCGCTTGTCGCCATCCCAGTAATTGGCGAATTTTTCGCCGATATGCCGTACGCCCGGTTCGTCCTTGACCACCTTGTACGGTCCGGTGCCGATACCGGCAGTGGGCTTGTCCTTGCCGCCGTTCGGCTGGATCATCAGATGGTAGTCATCCATCAGGAACGGCAAGTCTGCATTGGCTTCTTTCAATGTGAAAACAACGGTATCGCCGTCTTTCTTCACACTGTCGATGCCCTTCATGACGCCCAGGGCGCCGGACTTCGAATTGGCGTCGGAGTGGCGCTCCATCGTGGCCACGACGTCATCGGCCGTCATATCCTTGCCGTTGTGGAACTGCACGCCCTTGCGGATCTTGAAGGTCCAGACCTTGGCGTCGGGGGTTGATCCCCATTCGGTTGCCAGTTTTGGATTGAGCGTGCCGTCTGGCTGGATTTCGACAAGCTGCTCGCCCCACTGGCGGCCGAACTTGTACGGCACCTGGCTCTGCCATGTTGCGGGGTCCATGCTGTCGGTCGAGGCGCCGCCCTGCATGCCGGCTTTCAGCGTGCCGCCCTTGACCGGGCCTTCGGCGAGAGCCGCACTGGACAGAAGTGAATTGGCAAAAACGGTGGTGACACCGAGGGCTGCTGCACGGCCGAGAAAGTCACGCCGCGACAGATGTCCGCGGGCGACCTTGCGGCTCAGATAATCGAGTTCTCTTGACATACCCATTCCCCTTTTGTTGCTTGGAACGCATGGCGTCCAAATTCGGTTTTTGTGAATTATGCGACTTGATACCCGTAAATTTCAACCGTTAACGTGACTGTCTAACGTTCTCCTCCAGCAATCAGATGTATTGACGCGCGATCGTCTCGGCGAAATTCCGCTCGAAAACCAGTTCGTCATTTTCGTAGGCTTCGATCCGGCCGGTCAGATGAAAATTGGCCTTGTCCGACCGCATCGTGGTGAACGTTTCCGTGCGCACGCGCCATTCGTCGCGGCCGGACAGTTCCGTCCAATGCGTCTCGCCATAGGCGGACAGCGGATCGTCTGCATGGATTTCCCAGCGTTCGCGCGCCACGCTGCCGTGGACGAGCCCATGTTCCTTGTCCCGCGCCTCGCCAAAATCATCCTCGATCGACAGGATGATCCTGCCGCTGACCTGGTCATGTTCGATCCGGCGGCTGTTGGTGCCCTTGCGCAGGATGTCGAGCTGCCAGGGCGATGCGGCCTCGGGCTCCGGAAAGGTCCATTCATCGCCGATGGCGAGATCGCGCGACGGCAGGTCGAGCGCGCCCGCATGCAGCGTCAGGCTGACCGCTTCCGGCGATGGCCAGACCATCGGCCAGTAGCTGGAGGAAACGGCGATGCGCAGCCGGTGCCCGGCGGGTACGCGATAGGCGATATCGTCGAGCTTGAAGCGGATTTTTACGGGTTCGCCCGGCGTGAGCGCTTGGGGTTTTTCATGGCTGTCGCGGTGACACAGGTTGAACACGCCATAGGTGATGCGCGTTGAAGCACCATCGGGATGCACGTCGCACAGGCGCACGGCAACCATGGCAACGGGCTTGTCGCTGGACACGGTCAGGCTGATTTCCGGCGCGCCGACAATATCAACCGCTTTTTCCAGGATATCGCCGTCATAATAGACGGACAGCGCATCATCGCGGCGCTGGTCGCCGGGAAGCTCCGGGCCGAGCCAGATGGCGCAATATTCGCCGCCCATCATGCCGCAATCCTGCGGCGAGGCGACGAGATGGGAAAACGCCCCGCCCCGTCTGGCGCTCAGGGACCTGTCGGCACCGAGCTGAAGAACCTCGCTGCGGATCGTCTTCGACGGCCATTGCGGCTCGGCAATCCAGTACCCCGGACGCTCCGTGTACCAGCTTTTCGGACGGACCGAATCCATGAGATAGCCGCGATAGGCCGGATCGTTCTCGACGCCCGTATCGATGTCCTTCAGCCAGCGGTCCCACCAGCGCAGTGCCTCCTGCAGGAAGCCGATGCGCGGTTCCGGCACGGCAAAATGCGGGTATTTGTGCACCCACGGCCCGACAATGCCTTTGACGGGTGCCGTTATGCCTTCCATCAGGCGTGGCACCGCGTTCTTGTAGGCATCGCCCCAGCCGCCGACGGCCAACGTGGCGGCTTTAACAGCCGAAAAATCTTCGCAGATCGAGCCGCGCTTCCAATAGGCGTCGCGCGTCTGGTGCGCCAGCCAGACGGCCGGCAGGAACGGTTCATGATCGAGCCTGTCCAGCCACATGTTGCGCCACTTGTCGCCGACCAGAGCCGGATCGGGCGAGCGGGAGGAATAGGCGAGCATGGTGGCGCCCCACCCCAGATTCTCGTTGAGCAGCAGCCCACCCTTGTAATGGATGTCGTCGGCATAGCGGTCGTCGGTGGAGCAGAGCGTGATGATGGCCTTCAGCGCTTCCGGCTGCAGGGCGGCCACCTGCAACGAATTGAACCCGCCCCAGGAAATGCCCATCATGCCGACCTTGCCTGTCGACCAGGGCTGCGCCGCGATCCATTCGATCACCGCGCAGGCATCGTTCAGTTCCTGAACCGAATATTCATCCTCCATCAGCCCTTCCGAATCGCCGTTGCCGCGCATGTCGACGCGCAGGCACGCATAACCATGCCCGGCGATATAGGGATGGGTGAGATTATCGCGCGCCGTCGTGCCGTCGCGCTTGCGATAGGGCAGAAATTCGAGAATCGCGGGAACCGGATTTTCCACGGCGTCCTCGGGCATCCAGACCCGGGCCGACAGGCGGCAGCCATCGGGCAAGACGATGCCCAGATCGGCGGTTTCTTTCACTTGGTGCTGAAATGTTTCGACTGTCCGCATTATCATCTTTCGTCCTCACAGCGGAGCTGAAAACAGATAACGCACACCGGGCAGAACACCCGGTGAAAACATCAATCCCATTTTCTCGTCTTTTGCGAGGTGTTCCTTTTTATCCTACTATGCGCATCTGTCCGGCTAAGCGGACCAAACACTTGCGACATATGTGCGGTCATTTGCGTCACGATGAAAAAGTCTCATCCGAGCCTCGATGGTATGAGCTTTTCCAGCCGCCGGAACAGGAAAACGATGATGCCGGTGATGACGAGATAC
The DNA here is from genome assembly GCF_902479695.1 of uncultured Phyllobacterium sp. Classification (NCBI taxonomy): domain Bacteria; kingdom Pseudomonadati; phylum Pseudomonadota; class Alphaproteobacteria; order Hyphomicrobiales; family Phyllobacteriaceae; genus Phyllobacterium; species uncultured Phyllobacterium sp. The sequence continues at coordinate 56,580 of NZ_CABSQF010000025.1, forward strand.
CCGGCCGCCAGCAGCAGAAGCGGCTCATAGGTGATGTAGGTATCCTGCCTGACGCGCGAGGCCACGGAATAGAGATCGACGACCGTAATCGTTGCCACCAAAGGCGTGGATTTCAGCTGCAGGACCGCCTCGCCCGCCAGCGTCGGCAGAGCGCGGTGAATGGCCTGCGGCAGCCAGATGCGGCGGAAAATCGTAAAGCGGCGCATGCCGAAGGCGCGCGCGGATTCGAGCTGTCCCTTGGGCACACCGGCGAAGGCGCCGCGCATGACTTCGCCCTCATAGCCCGCATAGGACAGGGACAGCGCTAGAACGGCATAGGGCCATGCCTGCCTGAGATAAGGCCAGAGTTCGGAACTGCGTATCCACGGATATTGCGGAAACAGCGAGCCCAGCCCGTAGTAGAGCAGCCAGAGCTGCAGGAGCAGCGGCGTGCCGCGGATCACCGTGCAGAACACGCGCGCCGGCACCGCCACCACAGCGGGCCCGGCTGCCTGTGCCAGCCCAAGCGGAACCGCCAGCAGAAAGCCGATGATGACGGTGACGACCAGTATCCAGATCGTCCGCCACAGGCCCTGCAGGATCAGATCGCCGTAATTGGGCAGCCAGTCCCAGCGCATGAAGACAACAGCCGAGGCCACCAGCGCGAGGCCGATGAGGATGAGAACGATCCGGTGCGGCGGCAGTGCGCGCGCCTGACCGTTCGTGTCGCTGTCCTTGTGGATCGGGAATGTCTCGATCGGGGTTTCCAGCGGCGTCTCGGTCATTACCGCGCCTCCTTGACGGAAGGCATGCCGCGCCGCGCCCATTGCTCGACCTTGGCAAGGATGACATTGGAAAACAGCGTGATGGCGAGGTAGAGGATGCCGGCTGCGATGAAGAACAGGAAATACGCCTTTGTCGTGCCGGCCGCCTGCCGGGTGACGAGCGTCAACTCGCTGAAACCGACGACTGCCAGCAGCGCCGTATCCTTGGTCGAGATCAGCCAGAGATTGGCAAGGCCCGGCAGCGCATGCGGCAGCATGGCCGGCAGGGTGATGCGGCGCATCATCAGAACAGGCGACATGCCGTAGGCCCGCGCCGCCTCGATTTCCCCCTGCGGAATGGCCTTGATGGCACCGCGCAGCACCTCGGTTGCATAGGCGCCCTGCACGAAGCCGAGAACCACGATCCCCGCCACCAGTCCGCTGATGTCGACGCGCTGATAGCCGAGACTCTCGAGCACCCGGTTGATCATGTCGGTACCGGCATAATAGAGCAACAGGATCAGCACCAGTTCAGGCACGGCGCGGACGATGGTGGTGTAGATGGCGGCGATGTCGCGCACGAGCGGGCCACCATAAAGCTTGCCATAGGCGCCGACCGTGCCGATGAGCAATCCCATGCCAAAGGCGCCGACGGCGATCTGCAGCGAATTCGCCAGACCGCGCAGGAGGTTGCCGCCCCAACCCGGCGGATTGGGCGACAGAAGGTCGAACATGCCGGCTATTGCGGCGGGAGCAATCGATGCGTCGGCCAAGCCGTCCTCGATTCAGAACAATGGAATGCGTTGCGTCAAACGGAAGGAACGGAGCAGGCCAAAGCCTGCTCCGAACAGCGGCCTAGCCGCCGTAAATATCGAAGTTGAAATATTTCTTCGAAATCTCGTCATACTTGCCGTTGGTGCGAATGTCCTTGATGGCCGCATTGATCTTGGTCTTCAGCTCCGTCTCGCCCTTGCGCAGACCGACACCGACACCGGGTCCAAGCACTTCCAGATCGGGCGCGACCTTGCCCTTGATCTCGCAGCAGGCCTTGCCCGCATCGGTCTGGGCAAAGGTCTCGAGCGCCAGCGAATCGGCCTGCGTGGCGTCGATACGCCCGGCAGCCAGATCCTGATTGGCTTCGTCCTGCGTCTGGTATTCCTTGATCTCGGCGGCGGTCGCGGCGAAATGCTTCTTCGCATAGGCCTGGTGGATGGTCGAAACCTGCACACCGAGCACCTTGCCCTTCAGGCCTTCCGGCGACGCGTCCATCTTGACGTCCTTCGAGCCGAGAATGACCGTGGGCGTGTTGTAATATTTGTCGGAGAAATCGATGGTCTTCTCGCGCTCCGGCGTGATCGACATGGAGGCGGCGATCACATCGATCTTCTTGGTGGTCAGCGCCGGAATGATGCCGTCCCACGACACGGGCGTGATGACGCAATCAAGCTTGGCCTGCGCGCAGATGGCAAGGGCGACATCGACTTCCCAGCCTTCCCACTTGCCCGAGGCATCCGGCGAGGCGAAGGGCGGATAGGGTTCGGCGGCAATGCCGACCTTGATCTGTTCGGCGCTGGCGACTCCCATTCCGGCAACCAGCACAGCGGCGGCAACCGCTGATTTCAAGAAAACTTTCATTCCTATCTCCATTTCTCTTTATTGTTCCCCAGGATTATTCCCTGTATTTTTTCATGCGACTTATGAAACAGTGCGGATAAACTGCTTCAAACGTTCGGATTTTGGTGATCCGAACAATTCTTCCGGCGGCCCCTCTTCTTCGACAATGCCGTTGTGCAGATACATGACATGGCTCGCCACTTCCCGGGCGAATTTCATCTCATGCGTGACCAGGAGCATCGTCCGCCCCTCCTTGGCGAGGTCACCGATAACTTTCAGGACTTCTCCAACCAGTTCCGGATCGAGCGCGGAGGTCGGCTCGTCAAACAGCATGACGCGCGGCTGGATGGCGAGCGCGCGGGCAATGGCACCGCGCTGCTGCTGGCCGCCGGAGAGAAAGGCGGGATAGACATCGCGCTTGGCGGAAAGCCCGACCCGCTCCAGCAATTGCTCGCCGATGGCCATGGCCTCGTCACGCTTCATCCCCAGCACGTGAACCGGCACTTCGATGACATTCTGGATCAGGGTCATGTGCTGCCAGAGATTGAAATTCTGGAACACCATGCCAAGCCGGCTGCGGATACGCTCAATCTGGCGCCGGTTGGCGGGATACTGGCCGCCCTCGCCGTCACTGACCATCTGCACGTCCTCGCCATTGATGCGGATGACGCCGCTCGTCGGGTTTTCGAGGAAATTGATACAGCGCAGGAAGGTAGACTTGCCCGAGCCGCTGCCGCCGATCATGGCAACCACGTCACCGTCTTTGGCTGTCAGCGAAACGCCCTTGAGAACCTCAAGGGCGCCGAACTTCTTGTGCAGGTTCCAGACGTGGATGGCTTCGGCCCGTTCGGCCGCACCGGGTTGGAGCGGGTCCGTGGCAACGGATGCGCGCAACGCCTCCGTCATTGCTGGGTTCCCATGGGTTGTCCTGCACCTGCTGTCATGACACCGTTCATTTCTGCCTGTTTTGTCAGCATGAGGCGAAACTGCCTAATTTAGGGCATCACACCACTTGCGCTCTAATTATGCAAGCGTATAAATACTCCCAGATGCAATTTTTACGAGAGAGCAGTCGCATGAGCGCATTCGGTTCCCAGTCCATGGCCCTTCCCCTGAAACGCGTCATCATGCGCATGCCTGACCGCGTCATGGCGGGCGCCGAACGCGACGTCTGGCATTACGGTCCGCAGTTCGATCCGCGCCGCGCGTCCGAACAGCACCGCGTCTTTGCCGGTCTCGTGGCCCAGTCGGGCGCCGACATCACCTGGATCAAGGACGGCAATGACGGATTGTCGGATTCCGTGTTCACCCACGATCCCTCCCTCGTCACCGACAAGGGTGCGATCCTGCTGCGCATGGGCAAATCCCTGCGCCTCGACGAGACGGACCTGCACCATGAAACCTACAGCCAGATGGATGTGCCGGTGCTCGGCCGCATCGTCGCGCCGGGCACCGTCGAAGGCGGTGACTGCGTCTGGGTCGACAGCAAGACGCTCGCCATCGGCCGCGGCGTGCGCACCAATCAGGCCGGTATCGAGCAGATGGCCGCCATCCTCGAGCCGCTTGGCGTCACCGTCCTCGGGTTCGACCTGCCGCTGTGGCAGGGCGAAGAAGCCTGCCTGCATCTGATGTCGATCATTTCGCCGCTGGCCGAAGACCTGGCGCTGGTGCACCTGCCGCTGCTGCCCGCAGCCTTCTACCAGCTTTTGAAGGAGCGTGGCATCCGCCTGATCGCCGCGCCGGAAGACGAATTTGCCGCCAGCAACGGCCTCAACCTCAACGTGCTGCCGACGGCGCCGTATGAAGTCATCGCCGTGGCGGGTTTCGAAAAGACCAAGGCCGCCATGGAAGCCGCCGGCTGCACCGTCACGACCTTCGAGGCGGATGCGCTGTGCATTGCCTGCGAGGGCGGCCCGACCTGCCTCACCCGTCCGGTTTTCCGGCAATGAACGCACAATCGGCCACACGCAAAACCTTTCGCCGTGAAGGCGAGGACAAGCGCCGCGAGGATCTGATCGCCGCGACGCTTGAATGTGTGGCCGAGCGCGGTCTTGCCGGTGCGACCGTGCGCGAAATCGCCCAGCGGGCCGATGTAACCGCCGGGCTGATCCGCTATTATTTCCCGACCAAGGATGACCTGATCGGCGCCGCTTACCGCGCCGTGATGAACCGCATGACCGTGCAGGCCAGCGATGCCTTGCAGAATGCCGCTGACGATCCGCGTTCGCGCCTGCAGGCGTTCGTTACCGCCAATCTCGGCGAACCGATCATGGACCCGCACAACCTCTCGCTGTGGGCGGGTTTCATCGCGCTCGTGCATGCCGACCCGGCCATGGCCGCAGCCCACCGCGACGGCTATCTCGGCTTTCGCGACGAGCTGGAAATCCTGATCCGCGAGGCGCTGCGCGCCGCCGGCAAACCGGCGGAACCGAACCATACCCGCCGCCACGCCATCGCCATCAACGCCATCATCGACGGATTATGGCTGGAAGGCTGTCTTGCCGGCGATATTTTCGACGATGGGGAATTGGCGGAAACCGGGGTTGCCGCTATTGAAGCCGTACTGGGAATTTCATTACAAGCTGAAGGAGGCGCCCAATGATGCGCTATGCGTCTGTGACCGACCGTCTGGCCGGACTGGGATCGGATAAATGGGCCGTGCATATCCGTGCGCGCGAAATGAAGCGCGCCGGTCATGAGATCATTGAGCTCACCATCGGCGAACCGGATATTCCCACCCCCACCGACATGCTGGATGTGGCCGAACACGCCATGCGCTCCGGCCGCACCGGCTATTCCAACGGTCGGGGCGAACCCGGCGTTCTCGCGGCGCTTTCGGCAAAGTACACCGCACGCACCGGCCGGGCCATCGGTCCGGAGCATATCCTGTGCTTTCCCGGTACGCAGACCGCGCTGTCGCTCGTCATGCTCGGCCTTGCCGAGGAAGGCGACGAGATCATCACCGGCGATCCGCTCTATGCCACCTATGACGGCGTCGTCCGCGCCACCGGCGCAACGCGCGTGTCCGTTCCCCTGCGGCCGGAAAACGGTTTCCGCATGCAGGCCGCCGATCTGGAAAAGGCGATCACGCCGAAATCCCGCGTCCTCCTCCTCAACACCCCGCACAACCCGACCGGAGCGGTGCTGAGCGCCAAGGAAGTGGCCGAGATCGGTGAAGTCTGCCGCAGACACAATCTGTGGATCGTCTCCGACGAGGTCTACGAACTGCTGATCTTTGACGGCAGTTTTGCCTCGCCGCTCGACCAGCCGGAACTCGCCGACCGGACGATAGCGGTTGCTTCCATTTCCAAATCCCATGCCGCGCCGGGTTTCCGCAGCGGCTGGTGCGTCGGTCCGGCGGAGTTCACGCAGAAACTGCTGCCGTTGTCCGAATCCATGCTGTTCGGCGTCCAGCCCTTCATCGCCGACATGACCGCCTATGCCCTCGGCCAGCCATCGGCCGCCGCTGCCACGATGCGCGAGAGCTATTTCCGCCGCGCCCAGCTGATCTCCAAGCGGCTCGACGGCATTGCCGGCATCGGCGCCGACGTGCCGCAGGCGGGCATGTTCATTCTCGCCGACATCCGCGCCACCGGATTGAGCGGCAATGATTTCGCCATGCGTCTTCTCGAAGAGGAACACGTGGCCGTCATGCCCGGCGAATCCTTCGGCGACAACCTCGCCGGTTACCTGCGTCTCAGCCTCAGCGTCGCCGATGACAAGATCGATGCCGCCTGCGCCGGGATCGTCCGCCTCGCAACCCGCCTCCAGCAACGGAAATCCGCATGACCACGGTCGGTGAAGCCCTCGTCCATCTGCTTGAATCCTACGATGTCGATACCGTCTTCGGCATTCCCGGTGTCCACACCATCGAACTCTATCGCGGCCTTGCCGCATCGACGATACGCCACATCACGCCGCGCCACGAACAGGGCGCGGGCTTCATGGCCGACGGCTATGCGCGGGCGACCGGCAAGCCCGGCGTCGCCTTCGTCATCACCGGCCCCGGCATCACCAACACGATCACCGCGATGGGACAGGCGCGCGCCGATTCCATTCCCATGCTGGTGATCTCGGGCGTCAACCAGCGGGAGTCGCTCGGCAAGGGCATGGGTTTCCTGCATGAACTGCCCAATCAGCGCGCCATGCTGCAGACGGTTGCAATGTTCTCGCATCGCATTGAAAAAGCGGACGAATTACCCATCGTGCTCGCCCGCGCTTTTGCGCTGTTCGCCTCGCGGCGTCCAGGACCCGTGCATATCGAGATACCGCTCGACGTGATGGCGCAGCCGCTGGATGGTGCGAGCCGCCAGTTGTCCGATGCGCCGATCCCGCAGGCGTCGGCCGAAACCATGGCGGAACTCACCCGCCAGTGCCTTGCGGCGGAACGTCCGGTCATTCTCATCGGCGGCGGCGCCAAGGGCGCTGCGGCGGAACTCAGGGATTTGGCGGAAAAGCTGGATGCGCCCGTGGTGGCAACCACCAATGCGCGCGGCATCCTGCACAATCACCCGCTGCTGATCCCGGCCAGCGCCAGCCTCACCGCCGTGCGCACCCTTCTTGCGGAAAGCGATCTTGTCCTCGCCATCGGCACGGAAATGGGACCGACCGATTATGACATGTATGGCGATGGCGGTTTTCCCGAGTTGAAACGCCTTGTGCGCATCGACATCGATGCCGGACAGCTCGACCGACGTCCCGCCTTCATGCCCATCGAGGCTTCGGCCAGGGAAACCGTCGAAGCGCTCGCCGCTACCTTGCCCGCGCGGCGCAACACGAAGTCCGGCGAAGACCGCGCCCTGGCAACACGCGATGCAGCGTGGGCCGAGATCGGTCCGCGCACGCAAAGCCATGTGCGCTTTCTGAATACGCTGCGCGACACGCTGCCGGGCTCGCTGATTGTCGGCGATTCCACGCAGGCCATCTATTCCGGCAATCTCTATTACGATCATGACCGCGTCGGCGGCTGGTTCAATGCGGCGACGGGCTTCGGAGCGCTCGGCTTCGGCCCGCCCGCCGCCATCGGTGCAGCCCTCGGCCAGCCCGAAACCTCGACGATCTGCATTGTCGGCGATGGCGGGTTTCAGTTCGTGCTGGGTGAACTCGGCGCCGCGGTCGACGAGAAAGTGCCTGTTATTTTCGTCGTCTGGAACAATCAGGGCTATCAGGAAATCGAGCGCGCCATGCGCGATGTCCACATCAATCCTGTGGGTGTGCGTCCCTCGGCACCCGATTACCTGAAAATCGCCGAGGCCTATGGCGTGGCTTCGCAGAAGCTGAACACATTGGAAGAGCTGCCCGCCGCATTGTTGAAAGCCAAGGCGAGCGGACAGGCCTATCTGATTGAAATCGATGAAACATTGATTGGTTGATGGCCTTCACGCCATCAACCATTTCTGTCCCTTACGGCCGGTGGATGGTCTTGACCTCGAGAAAGTCTTCCAGCCCGAATTTGCCACCCTCGCGGCCATTGCCTGACTGCTTGTAGCCGCCGAACGGGCTGCCATAGCGATGCGGGCCGCCATTGATATGCACCATGCCGGCTTTCAGCCTTGATGCCACGCGCTCCGCACGCTTGGCATCGCCCGTCTGCACATAGGCGGCAAGGCCGTAGGGCGTGTCATTGGCGATGGCGATGGCTTCTTCCTCCGTATCGAACGGAATGAGCGCGAGCACCGGCCCGAATACTTCTTCCCGCGCAATGCGCATATCGTTGCGCACATCGGCAAAAATGGTGGGGCGGACGAAATAGCCGGTCTCATAGCCCTCCGGCTTGCCCGCACCGCCGACCAGCACCCGTGCGCCCTCGGAAATTCCCGCTTCGATCAGGTTCTGCACCCGGCCATACTGGATATGGCTGACGAGCGGGCCGATGTGATCGCCCTCCTCCTGCGGATCACCGACCTGTGCCTGCCTGCCGGTGGCTTCGGCGATTTTCACCGCCTTGTCATAGACCGAGCGCTGTACCAGCATGCGCGTCGGCGCATCGCAGGACTGGCCGCTATTGTTGAAACATTCAAGCACGCTGCCCGCGACGCGATCTTCCAGATCGGCATCCTCGAACACGATGTTCGGCGACTTGCCGCCCAGTTCCAGCGTGACGCGCTTGACCGTTTCCGCCGCATCCTTGCTGACGGCGATACCGGCGCGGGTCGAGCCGGTGAACGACATCATGTCGACGTCTTTATGCTTGGACAGGGCCGCGCCCACCGTCGCGCCATCGCCATTGACGAGGTTGAACACGCCGGCGGGAAAGCCCGCTTCATCAATCATCTCGGCACAGAGCAGCGCATTGAGCGGCGTGAACTCGCTTGGCTTCAGCACGCAGGTGCTGCCGGTAGCCAGCACCGGGACGACCTTCAGCGCGATCTGGTTGATCGGCCAGTTCCACGGCGTGATCAGCCCGCACACGCCGATGGGCTCGCGCACCAGCAGATCGCCATTCGGCAGTTCCTCGCGCATGTGCAGGGCTTTCAGCGCATCGATAAAGCCCTGGAGATGGCCGACACCGACATCCGCCTGCTGCTGCGTGCTCATGGTGATCGGCGCGCCGAGTTCCAGTGTGATGGTCCGTGCCATCTCGTCGTAGCGGCGCTTGTAGATCGCAAGCAGCTTTTCCAGAAGCGCCAGCCGTTCTTCCACCGACGTCCGGCTGTAGGTCTGGAAGGCCGTTTTCGCCGCAGCCACGGCGCGGTCGATATCGGCTGCCGTGCCCATGGAGATGATGGCAACCGGCTTTTCCGTTGCCGGATTGATCACCTCGAGATCATTGGCCTTGAGAGGCGGCACCCACGCGCCATTGATGTAGAAATCCCGCTTGATGAGCATCGTCGCCTCCTTATGAATGCTGTTCGTCCCGGAAATGGTATGGGGCTTTTCATCCGGATACCAGACGCAAAAGCGACGGAAAGTTTATGTGGCGGAGGACTATTGGTATCACACCCCTCACTCCGCCGAGCGCAGCAGCGCCTGTGCCATGCAGTGAATGCCGCCGCCGGTTTTGGAAATCTCGCTCATATCCACCGCCGCCACCTCGAATCCGCGCGCGCGCAGCTTGTCGATCAGCGTCTTGCTCGACGACGGCGCGATGATCCGGTCCTTGCCCAGCGCCATGAAGTTGCAGCCGAGATTCATCGTGTCCTGAAACGGCACGTCGATGATCTCGTGACCCTTGGCTTTCAGCCAATCGACGATACCCGGCTCCGTGCAGGCGAGGCACACGGCGGTCAATTTCGGCGCAATCGGCACCACCATCAGGTCGATATGCACGTAATACTCGTCGATGAAGGCAAGGCGCGTCTCCCAGCCCTCCCGCCGGAACCATTCCTCAACCTGCCGCGCGCCCTCCTCCTGCGTGCGGGCGCCGCCGCAGCCGACGAGAACACAGCCCTCCTCGATCACGTTGAAATCGCCGCCCTCGAAGGTGCCTGCGGTCACCATGTCGTAGATCGGAATGCCAAGCTTTTCATAGGTGCGGATGGCGGCATAGTTTTCGCCGCGTCGCCACCAGTTGGCCATGGCGGTAATGATGGCGCCATAGGGCGTCATGACGCTGGAATCGCGGGAATAGACCTGCATCGGCAGTTCCGGTTCCGGTTCGTGCCAGTGGATCTTCACACCGAAATGCTCATAGGCGGCGACCAGTTCCTTGTGCTGGGCCTGTGCGGTCTGAATGTTGCACGGCGCCTCGCGCAGATGCTTGCGTGACAGCGAGCTTGTCGCCATGTGGCGCAGGAAGGCGGGCGAGCCCAAAAGTACATCGGTCAGCGGGTCGGTTTCATTGCGAAAGCCCCAGCCTTTCAGCGGCGCGGTGCCGCCATTCGGATTACGGCGCTTGAGTGTGAAAGCATCATTGTCAAAGCCCTGTTCATGGCGTGTCATTGGTCCGTCTCCTTGTCAGGGCGCGTGGGTATCCACCACTCCCGCCCGCGTGCAGTGGTCACATATTCCGGCCAGCGGAAATGAATCGGCGGCTCGTAGTCGCACAGCGGTGCGATCCACTTTGATCCGCCAATGCCGCCGCCGGTGCGCTGAATGAATTCATCCTTTGCCTTGCTCCTCGCCCCGCCATCCTCAAGCAGGCGCAGGGCCGTCAGCGCCACCGTCTTGGCGGCGGTCAGCACCATCGGATCGATCGTTGCAGGGATACCGCCGAGCGCATTCATCACCCAGCCCGGATAGGCAAAGCCTTTCGGTGCCTTCAATGCTGGACGCGCCACGTAGAACCGCACCGTCGGCGCATGCCATGTCATGTCGGTATAATCGTCGGAGGTGGAATTGATCTGCGACGGCGGCAGGTCGCGCCGCAGGATCGCTTCGGCTTCTACAGGCGCGATCAATGCCTCGCATTCATCGAGAAACGGGTCCTGCATCGCATCGATCCCGGCATTCACCTGAATCTCCCGTGCAACCGCCTTTGCCGCCTCGTTCCAGCGCGGTGCGCCGACAGCCTGCAGGGCATCCCACGTCACTTCGGCCATGGCATGGTTGGCAAGGCCGGGCCGCGACTTGCACACCCAGTGCCGCTCCACACGGCATCCGGTCATGGCGGCAGCGTGCTCCGCATTGCGGTCGAGCACGGCGGTGACGCGCTCGGCCATGACAATGTCCGGCACGCGCATCATGTACTGGATTTCGGCAAGCCCGGCGGGAAGATTGTCGGCGGTCGCCTGCCCCGCCGTCAGGATCGCCTCGCTGATCGACCAGCCGCCCTGATGCGGCAGCATGGAATCGCGCAGCGCCTTCGAGGCCATGTACATCATCATCAGCGCGTCGTTGGCGCCGGGTGCGCGCACCGCCGAGTGGGATTGCGGGATCGGCGCGCCGTCGCTGAGCCCCCAACCCTCCGGCTGGTCGCAGACAAAGCGGTAGATCATCGAATAGGCGGCACCGCAATGCGTCTCCCAGCGTACCGTATTGCACAGCGGCAGCATGTAGAACGGATGGAAAGAGATCATCCCGTCCAGCCCGTCATAATAGCCCTTGGCGGCATGGATGGGTTTCGAGCCCCGCACTTTTTCAGCGGGTTCGCCGGTGAAGCGCAGCGTGCCCGCAATGCCGTGCTTCTGCATGGCGGCCCTTGTTGCCAGCAGCCCGCCGAGACTGGAAATGCCGAGC